>JAGCPC010000018.1 GCA_017642485.1 Prevotella sp.
ACGGTGTCGCTGGCTATGCTGTCACTGTCGCCACTCACTGGGCTCACCTTACCACCACAGGCAGCGAGCATCACAGTAGCCGTAGTCACGGCAAGAAAAAATACTTTCTTCATAACAAGTGCAAAGTTACAAATTTTTTTCGTACCTTTGCATACAGTTATGAAGATTATTTACTTTCACGGCTTTTCTTCCTCTGGTGCATCGGGCACGGTGCAGACGCTGAGACGCCTCATGCCTGAGGATGAAGTGATAGCTCCCGACATCCCCGTAGAGCCGCTGGAGGCACTGCCCTTCCTGCGCGAGTTGTGTGAAAAGGAACAGCCCGACGTAATCATAGGTACGTCGATGGGTGGCATGTACGCTCACCAGATGCGTGGCATAATGAGTGCCAAGGGTGTGCCAGTGAAGATAATATGCGTGAACCCCGCCATCAACATGTCAACGATGAGCAAGGTGCTGAAGACGGGTGAACATAAGTTTCTCAATGGCAGGAAGGATGGTCAGAAGACTTTCCGCATCACGCGCGACATCATACAGCACCATAACCAGATAGAGCGCCAGCAGTTCAAGGACATCACCGATGAGGATAAAAAGAATGTGTGGGGCCTCTTTGGCATACACGACACCACGTGCAACACCTACGGCGGTTTCTCCAAGCACTATCCGCAGTGCCAGCGCTTCGATGGTGAACACCAGCTCAACGAGAAAGTCTTAAAGAAAGTGGTAGTGCCGCTGGTGAGACAAATTGAAAATTGAAAATTGAGAATTATGATTAGTACGAAGTTTATAGGTTTATTCGCTGGATGAATTTACTCAATAGATAATTGTAATCATAATTTTCAATTTTCAATTCTCAATTTTCAATTAAAAAAGGGTAATCATAATTTTCAATTCTCAATTTTCAATTTTCAATTAAAAAAAATAATCCCCACGAAGCGAACTTCGCGGGGAATGTTTTTTATAAAGGTTTTGCTGATTAGATCAGACCAGCACCAGCCTTAAACTTAGCAACCTTCTTAGCAGGGATCTGGATAACCTCCTTAGTGCGTGGGTTCTTACCCTGACGTGCAGCGCGCTCTGCTACAGAGAATGTGCCGAAACCGATGAGCTGTACGCTCTCACCCTTCTTCAGTGCACCTGCGATTGACTCAAGAGCTGCTTCGAGAGCTGCCTTACCTGCTACCTGTGAAATGCCTGCCTTTTCAGCAATAGCCTTTACCAATTCTGATTTGTTCATAGTTGTGTAATTTGTTTAAATTAGTATTATAAATACGTTAGTAATTGTATATTCTTGGCACAAAGTTACATAATTTTTTTTTTTTACAAAATTTTTCTATATAAAAAATAATCAAAATTACGTAAAAATACCACTAAAATGCCCTTTTCATGCTATTTTGCCGCCATTTTTTAGTAACTTTACATAAGTTTTATGCATTCGGCAAAACAAAAAATAAATAAATTTATTTTGTGCTTTGCGCTCATTTTAGTAACTTTGCGGCATTATTACTATAAATACGTGTAAATGCAACAGATACCGACAATTACGAAAAATCTGCTCATCATCAATATAGTGTGCTTCCTTGCTACGGTAGTGATGGGTGGTGTAGGCATAGATTTCAACGATGTCTTTGGACTGCACTATTGGCAGGCTACCAACTTCCACGTTTACCAGTTCATCACCTACATGTTTATGCACGGCGGATGGACACACCTGTTCTTCAATATGTTTGCCCTATGGATGTTTGGCGGACTGATAGAGCGTACCTTCGGCGAGAGGCGCTACCTTATATATTATATAGTGTGCGGACTCGGTGCAGCACTGTGTCAGGAGGTGTCGCAGACGGTCTATGTGCTCACTCAGCTCACCACTGACGGCACCACGTTTATGGACCTGCTCAACATCAGCACCGCAGAGCGTATGATGCTCAACAACCTCACCACCGTGGGAGCATCGGGTGCTATATACGGCATACTGCTCGCCTTCGGCATGAGTTATCCTGAAGAGCGACTTTTTGTCTTTCCACTGCCCATACCACTCAAGGCTAAGTGGTTTGTCATGATATACGTAGTCATCGAACTCCTCTCTGCCCTCTCACAGCGTGGCGACGGCGTGGCTCACGTGGCACACCTCGGAGGTATGCTTTTCGGATATATCATGATACGCATGTGGCGCAACTCAGGCAGGGACTATAATAACCACACACGTCACTACAGCGACGGATGGGACGGATATGAGATAAAGGAAGAAAACTCCGGTGGCATACTTTCTAAAATAAGAAGATGGTTTCATATAGATAACCCTAACGATAACCTTAACCATAACGATAACGAAAATTCTTCCACTTACAATAAGCGCCAGGACGACTGGGAGTATAATGCCCGTAAAAAGAAGAAGGAAACAGAGATAGACATAATACTCGACAAGATACGCCGCTCAGGATATGCCTCACTCAGCGAGGAGGAG
Organism: Prevotella sp.; assembly: GCA_017642485.1. Taxonomy (GTDB): domain Bacteria; phylum Bacteroidota; class Bacteroidia; order Bacteroidales; family Bacteroidaceae; genus Prevotella. Next base: position 2,465 of record JAGCPC010000018.1, read on the forward strand.
AAAAAGAAACTGTTTGACCAAAGCAAATTCAATTCATAATTAACTTCGTTGACCCTCTCGATTTCTCCCAGAGCCTTATGAGCTCTTCGCAGAAGCAACATCGCTCAAGGCTCTTAGGTAGCCTTTCTAGAGCGTTCATAATTAGTTTGCAAAGCTCATCATATTAATGTCACAATTCACTTCATACTAATCATAATTCTCAATTATCAATTTTCAATTAGAAAGAGGTAATCATAATTTTCAATTCTCAATTCTCAATTTTCAATTCTATTGAAGGTTAGGCGCATACCTATATATACACTCATTATCATCAATGTCGCAGTGGCTCTCGGGCTACTGCTGACAGGCTATGCCGCGTATCTCGATCCCAACACTTATGGATGGATTAGTTTGGCAGGCTATGCCCTACCCCTTTTTATTATCGCAACAATAGCGATGATGCTACTGTGGGTGTTTATCAAGAAGCGCTATATACTCATCTCATTCGTAGCCCTCATAGCAACTTACCAACCTGTCACACTCTATTGTCCTATCAACACTGCTACGGCTGATGGCGACATGCCCGACAGTCTCATCACCGTACTATCATACAACAGCAGCAACTGGGGCAACCTTGTCACTTCGCCTGATAAAATATCAACTATTGAGGAGAAGGAAAACCTTATAGCAGAGATGGTGAAACAGGTCAATGCCGACATCATCGTGATGCAAGAGTCACCTCTCAATGAACACTCAAAAGGCGTGGCAGAGATGTACCAATATGCTGACACCATCATCGCTCCACGAAAGCGTGGTCTCACACTTACACTCTTCTCACGCTACCCTATAATAAAAAAGGAACATATCGATATAGAGTCAAAGGGTAATGCGTGTGGTGCCTTCTGGCTCGACATGAATGGCAAAGAGGTGATAGTGATAAACACCCACCTCGAGGTGATGCACTTCTCCATGAAGGAACGTACGGAACTAAGCACCATAGTGCACGGAAATCAGAAGGATCGCGACTCTATACGCTCCACGTCGCATACGCTGATAGGCAAGATATACAGTTCGACAAAGATACGTGCCAAGCAGGCTGAGACCATTGCAGCTTTTATCAAGCAACATGCCGACACACCTATCATCCTCGCAGGCGATTTCAACGATATACCTAACTCGTTTGTTCACCATACCATAGTGAACTCCTTAAACAAGGATGTACATAGTGTATCCATCACCGACTGCTACCAGGCAACTGGTTTCGGACCAGGCTACACCTTTAAGCACTTCGGCATAAGGGAAAGGATAGACAATATCATTTGCTCATCACACTTCACACCATACAACTGCCACATAATAAAGGATATAAAAGTTTCAGACCACCAACCAATCACGGTAAAATTTAAAATTGAGAATTGAAAATTATGATTAGTACGAAGTGAATTATTAACTATTATTTATGAATTGTTTATAACCCTGTGGAAAAATACCTTGAAAACTTTATTATTATTTTTTTATAACCTACTGTTTATTCACACTAAGTGAAAATACACCATTCCATCGTGGATTTCCACTATTTTACTATATCACTTTAAAGAGTTTTTCCACAGATAATTTTACCATTTTTACCCGTTTAGAAAACATATCCTTTTAGGAGCTAAAAGGATATGTTTTAGCTCGTTAAAGGTATCCTTTTAGGGTACGAAAAGGATATGTTTTAGGTGTTATCCACTTTTCCACCATACATAATCATCTTTATATTTTCTTTTCTATATTAAATAAAGAAATAAAAAGAATATAATTATGTTTGGGGAGTTAAGAGGAGTTATAGGGGTGTGAAAAGGAAGTGATAGAGGGGTTATAATGAATCGATAGGAAAATCCTCTGGTGCTATCTCCTTCAGTGTGCCGTCAGCCATGTGCCATACCTTGTCACAGTGAGGCAGTGATACCTCAAGGTCGTGTGTGGAGATGAGTATAGCCTTGTTTTGTTCCTTACACAGACGGCTGAGCAGCTGCATGGTACTTACCTTTGACGGGTGATCGAGAAAAGCTGTGGGTTCGTCAAGGAGTATATATGGCGTCTGCTGTGCCAGTGCCTTGGCTATTATCACCTTTTGGCGCTCTCCGTCGCTGAGGGTGTTGATATGTCTTTCTGCAAATTGATCTATGCATAATGTATGCATAGAGGCATCAACTATGGCGCGGTCATCAGCATTTAGTCTGCCAAAGAAACCCGTATATGGCATCCTACCCATCGCTACGACGTCGCGTACGGTCATATTGTCTATATCTATCCTGTCGGTAAGGACTACGCTGATGAGTTTGGGGATGACCCCACCCCTACCCTCACGAGTGGAGGGAGTGTCCTCTACGCTTATTCCTTCACCCATATTGAGTATATGTCTTATAAGGGTAGATTTACCCACTCCATTGCGCCCTACGAGGCACACCAGTTCGCCTGGCAGCAGTTCGGCATTGATGCCCTGTGCCACCACCTTCTTGCCGTATGAGAGTGTAACGTTGTTGAGTTTCATTGCATTTGCAAAATTACAAAAAATAGTATAAAGTACAAAGTATAATGTATAAAGTTATTATATGAGTTATTAGATTTTATGTAAAAAAAAATCCGCCAGGCACAATGCCCAGCGGACTTTTTATATAAGTTTTCGTAGCGAAGCGTTTCGTTTTCGTAGGTCGAAGACCGTTTCGTACGAACGAAGTGAGTCTATTTTTACTTTACCTGCTGACCAGCAACGTTGAAGTTACCGATGAAGAGCTTACCGTTCTTGATGACCTTCACAGCCTTTGGAGCCTCAGCCTTGGTCTCAGCAATAGCCTCTACTGCAGTAGCTGCACCTTCTGGGATAAACTTCAGGCTGTAGATGTTAACAGCGCCGTCAGGATAACCGATGGAAATATTACCTGCGGTTACAGGAACAGAGATAACAGGATAAACCTTAGTAGCACCTGTTGGGTTTGTCTCTGAAATGTTACCCTCCATATCAACAGAGATAGAAGAGTCGTCAAGTGTTGTAGAAACACCATTGATTACGATAGCACGTGGAGAAGAGCTTGATGCTGTACGAGCGCATACCTCAAGAGTACCCTTTGAAGGAATGCTCAGAGAAAGAGCGTTCTTAGAACCACCAGTACCACCAGTCTTGAAACGGAAAGCATACTTTGTCTGTGCAGAAGCGTCACCGAAGTAAGCGTTGTTGGCATCAATAGCATGCTTATTGTTACCGTCAGTACGTGTAAGAACGAAGCCGTTTGAACCATATGCTGCTGCCAGGCTACCTGCTGCGACAGCCTCAGACCAAGTAATCTCCTGAACGTCACCAGAAGGAGTTGGGGTAACAGGCTCATCACCACCTTCGCCACTGCCACCGTCGGTAACGAGCTCTATGCTGTAGATGTTAACAGCACCATCAGGATAATTGATAGAAATAGTACCTGCGGTTACAGGAACAGAGATAACAGGATAAACCTTAGTAGCACCTGTTGGGTTTGTCTCTGAAATGTTACCCTCCATATCAACAGAGATAGAAGAGTCGTCAAGTGTTGTAGAAACACCGTTGATTACGATAGCACGTGGAGAAGAGCTTGATGCTGTACGAGCGCATACCTTCAGTGTACCTGCTACAGGAACAGTAAGAGAAAGAGCGTTCTTAGAACCACCAGTACCACCAGTCTTGAAACGGAAAGCGAACTTCTCCTGAGAATCTGCATCGCCGAAGTAAGCGTTGTTAGCATCGACAGCATGCTTGTTGTTATCGTCTGTACGTGTCAGAACAAGACCATTTGAAGAATAGGTTGCTGGAAGGCTACCTGCTGAAGCTGCCTCAGACCATGTAATCTTGTACTCAGCGCTTGCTGTAAGAGCTACAAGAGCTGTTGCAATAAGAGTAAAAAATTTTTTCATTGATTGTAATTTTTTAAACTGTTAATAAATATGATTAGTTGATTAATAAAAGCTAGTTTATAATACAAATGATTGAATTATTGGCTGCAAAATTACTCATTTTTCCTGAAACCACAAAAAAATAATGTAAAAATATAACTTTATACCGCCAAATTTAATATTTTCCTTAGTACTCCGACCCAGAATCGAACTGGGATCTACTCTTTAGGAGAGAGTTGTTCTATCCATTGAACTATCAGAGCGAAGAGCGCAGAACTGAAAGCTTGCTTTTATGTTATGCCCCTGAGCGATAGATAGTATTTAACTATCAGAGCTTTTCTATTCCTCTTTTATAAGTTGAGTGAAGTTTGACCAATCTTCAACTCTAAAACCACGAATATCACGTACTGACTTACTGAACCAATCAAGTTGTTTAAGGTGCATAATAGCACGGAATACTATAGAGAGGTCATTGTTTCTACTAATGTATGTACTACCCTGAATCCACTCAAAACCATCAACTTTAAGCAGATTTTTTACCTCATAGTATGCCTTATTATATGGCGTACCATAGTAGGTCTCTAAGTCAGAGATGGAGAGGTCAAAACTTATTGCGAACATTTCTTACAGCTCTTTAAAATAATTTGCCCTACCGAAGAAAACATTGCCATCCTCAGTTTCTGCTGATATGACTGTTCCAACGAAGGAATTATCCTCCATCTCAATAATTTTCCCTTTTACCCAATCTTTTTGTAAGGTGAGATCAGGGGAAATAAGTATGTCATCTCCAAGTGCCATAGTTAAACTAATTAGTTTCACTCTGCAAAATTACTATTTTTTTTTCTTACGGCAAAAAGAAAGGATAAAAAAGTGGAATTATAAAAAAAATAAGTACCTTTGCACAGATGAAGAATATCCTGCTTATACGATTTAGTGCGCTGGGCGACGTGGCGATGCTGGCTCCTGTGGTGAGGGAGGCGGCAAGGGAGAATGGTGACACGGAGTTTACCGTGCTGTCACGCCCTATGTGTGAACCATTGTTTGAGAATATTGGGGAGAATGTGCACTTTATAGGCAGGGACGTGAGACAGGACTATAAGGGACTGAAGGGACTGTACAGGTTGTTTAAGGAACTGGACCAGATGCACTTCGACTGTGTATGCGATATGCACGACGTGCTCAGAACCAAGGTGCTGAGGAAACTCTTCCGCCTGCATGGATATAAGGTATATAAGATAAACAAGCACCGCGAACTGCGTAAGGTGATAACTGCGGAGGGCGACAAGAAGCAGCTGATACAACTGCCCACGGCGTTTGATAATTATAAAGACAGCCTCTCCCCAGCCCTCCCCCGTAGGGAGGGAGAAAAAAATATGCTTCGCTACGAAAACCTCAAACCTCAAACCTCAAACCTCAAACCTCTAATCGGCATCGCCCCCTTTGCTGCCCACAAGGGAAAGATTTATCCTCTCGATAAGATGGAGGAGGTGGTGCGCTTACTTTTTTGCAATGACATTGCAAAAAAGGTTATCCTCTTCGGCGGTGGCGGCGAGGAGCGCGCAAAGATGCAGGAGTGGGCTGACAAGTACCCCAATGTGCACCTGGCATCGGAATACTGCAAGAATCTGAGAGAGGAACTGCAACTGATGAGGGAGCTCGACGTGATGCTGACGATGGACTCGGCAAATATGCACCTGGCATCGCTCGTTGGCACGAGGGTGGTGAGCATATGGGGTGCCACGCATCCGTATGCGGGGTTCCTGGGTTGGGGACAGAGCATGGATGACTGCATACAGCGCCATGACCTAAAGTGCCGCCCCTGCTCTATATATGGCAACAAACCATGCCTCAGAGGAGACATGGCTTGTATGGATATTTCGCCAGAAATTATTTCTTGTAAAGTACTGGATTAGTGCTTGGGTCATTGTACATCTTCATCTGACGATACACCTTCATGTACTTTCTACCAGCCTCGATGTCGGTAAGCAACTGGTCGATGGCGGTGGAGGGATCCTTCTGCTGCTCAAGAAGTACGGCGAGTTTGCCGCGACAGGTAGCGAGGTGCTCCTCAGAAGCATCCTTACGCTCTGTCTGCTCCGTCATGTGCCATATCTTCAGCGCAAGGATGGACAGGCGGTCCACAGCCCAGGCAGGCGACTCAGTGTTAATGGTGGCATCAGGAAGTACCTTCACATCTTTATATAGTTCACGGAAGTAAGTGTCGATATCCTCCACCATGTCGGTGCGATCCTGGTTGGACTTATCGATGCGACGCTTCAGCACCAATGCATCCTTGGGGTCTATCTCGGGGTCGCGTATGATATCCTCGAAATGCCACTGCACGGTGTCTATCCAACACTTATGGTATAGCGTAGCCTCTATGCTACCCTCCTCAAAGGGGTTGAGGATAGGTGTCTCGATATTGTCCTTTACATGATAATCGGCAATGGCCTTGCGGAAAATTTCGTTTGCTTTTTGTGTAAACATACGCTGAAAAAAAGTATTACTTTAACGATTTTTGCAAAGTTACTAATAAAGAATGAGATGCGCAAATTATGCCGATTTCATCGTTTTTCTTATAACTTTTATTAACACGAAAAATTTGCTTTCGCTTTGCAGATTTATTAATTTTGCACTTAGAAATCACAACCAAAAGGTCGCACGTACCTTTATAATATATAACGTAATCTAATACCATGAAAAACACTACTTTTACAAATCAGGACTACCTATGCGATATGCAGTTGTCGCAGCATTTCCGCCTCGTGGAATTTACACGCAGCGCCACAGCCCTACGACTGGGCATCAATAACAATCCAGAGATAGAAGACATAGAAGCACTGCAGGCTCTGTGTATTCATGTGCTGGAACCACTGCGCAAGCGTTTTGGCGTGATAAGGATAACGAGCGGATACCGCTGCATGAAACTCAATCAGGCTGTAGGTGGTTCGCGTACATCACAACACCTACTCGGCGAGGCTGCCGACATACACGTAGGCTCTATAGAGGTGGCGCTGAAGATGTACAACTTTGTAATCAACAACCTGACCTTCGATCAGATGCTGGTGGAGATGAAGCGAGGCAAAGTGCACTGCCTACACATCAGCTACCGCCAGGAAGGGCCCAACAGACGTAAGGTCAGTTCAAACTACGAAATAAAGTAGTACTAGTTTTCTTTTTTTCTTAATCCTTAATTATTAACTCTTAATTTTCTAAACACTATGGCAATTCAAGTAAAAGTTTATCAGGACACTCGTAAGAACTCCAACAAGCTCTTCTACGGCAGGGCTTACCACCTCAACACCATCGACAGCGACCAGCTCGCAGAGCGCATACAGGCAAACTGTACCGTGAAGAAGAGTGACGTGGTGGCAGTACTCACCGAACTCGTGGAGGTGATGAACTACGAACTCGCTAACTCCAACAAGATCAAGCTCGACGGCTTTGGCTACTTCTCTGTAGGCGTGAAGACCTCTGGTGCACTCGCCAAGGATGAGTGGAACGTACCTGAGAACCTCAAGAACTTCCACATCAACTTCCGTCCTACCATGAACCGCGATGCTGCTACTGGTAAGATAACCGGCAAGTCCTTCGGTTTCGGCTACAAGGCTACCGTAATAGATCTCGCCGACAAGAAGAAGAAGGAGGAAGAGGGAGAGTAAATAAGCATGCCCCCCTCAGCGGGGGCTTGCTTTTTCAGTTGACAGTTGATAGTTTAAAGTTATGAACAACAGTACTTCTCAAAAGTGGAGCGTTATAATCAACGCCATACTTACCTGTATCACCTCCATCATCAGTGCAATGACCGTGAGCAGCTGCACTATGTAGTACACGAAGATACCCCTCAGCCACATCGCTGGGGGGTATTACTTTAATGCACTCAGCGCAGAAAACTTTATACTTTATACTTTTTTTCGTAACTTTGCCTCATTCTGAGTCAAGTTACTCCGTCTCGACAAAAAAAAAAAACTCGTTTCTTTGTTTTGTGCTCGACTTTTCGTAACTTTGCATCCAATATATGTATAACGTACGCAATATGAAGAAGATGATAATATTCGCCGTATGCTGTATGGCGATAAGTGCCAATGCCGGCACTTCACTACCAGAAGGTGACGGCAGTGATGGTATGACAGAGCGCATAGACTACTACAACAGTCAGGCATATCGTGCCAACGAACGTGGTGACAAGGCTGAGGCGGCAAAGAATTTCATGCTCTACCTTGAGGAACCGGCTAAGCGTGGCATGTCGCAGGCACAGCAGGACTCACTGTATCAAGCAGACAAACGAGTGTATGACCAGGCTGCGCTTAACGCCATATACCTATACTTCTCTGTCAACGATATGGACGGAGTACTTAAGGCACTGCCATACGGTCGCCGCGTGCAGATAGAGCAGAAGGCGAAGCCATGGGAAATGACGAATAATGGTATCACCAATGTATATGTAAGTGGTATAGAGGCGGCAAAGGCCAAGGGTATGAACGACCTGTACATAGAACTGCTGAAAGAGGCTGTGGTGCGCTGTCCGAGGAACATGAGTTTCACTGACCAACTCACCGAGTACTACAAAAAGAACTATGCCAACAATATGGCTGGGGCGCAGGCTGACCTTGACAAGATGATAAGTGCTCACCCCGACTGTCCTGATGCATGGTATATCAAAGGAACTTTGTACTTCGACCTACAGCGCAATAACAGCGAGGCACGCTCTTGCTTCAGCAAGGCGATAGCCATCAACGAATACTATGCCTATGCCTGTGCCGGTATGGGAAATACCTACATAGAGGATATCAACATACTACGCAGACAGGGACAGTTTAAACTCGTGTTTACCGCCTCCAATCAGCAGGTGAAGCAGTCGGTATATAAGAAGGAACTTGCTGAAGCCCAAACCTACTTCTTCAATGCACGCACATACTACGAGATGGCTCGCGAACTGATGCCCGACAACTACTCGCTATGGGGCGAACCTCTGCTGCTATGTTACAAAATGCTGAATATGCAGGATAAGTACGATCAACTCAATAAGGAGATGAATGAGGAGTAGTGTATATTATAGATAATAGATTATAGATTATAAAGTATAGAGTATAAAGTACGGGCACTCTGCGAAATGCAGGGTGCCCGCTATCTAATCTATTATCTATTATCTATTATCTATAATATAATCTTACAGTCCCAGTGACTTCTTAGCGTTAGCGGCAGCATTGTCGATAGCATTGTTTGCCTTTTCCTTGGCAGCAGCTTTGGCATCGTCAGCCTGTTTCTTGGCAGCAGCCTTGGTATCTTCCACTGCTTTGTCAGCAGCCTTGTTGGCAGCATCAACCTGAGACTTTGCAGCATCCTCGGCAGCGTCCTTCACGTTAGCAGCATCGCCGATGAGTTTGTCGATAGCACCTGACAGACCATCAGCAGCCTCGTCGGATGTAAGTGCATTGACAGCAGCAGTAGCAGCGGCATTGCCTGCGAAAGCCTGCTGGATACTCTCCTTATTCTCCTTGATAAAGTTTTGTACCTTGGCAGCATACTCCTTAGCCAACTCAGGATTCTGCTTTACCAGTTCGGCAATCTTTGCCTTGCACTGCTCCAATACATCGTTGAGGGCAGCAGCGTCCTTGTTGGCTATGGCAGCCTTGAGAGCATCGATGACACCCTGAGCCTCTGCCTCAGCGATAGAGTCAGCTACAGCAACAGAGTCGATAGCCTCGCCCTGCTGAGTCTTGTTACCACATGATGTGAAACCGATGGCAGCTACAGCCATCACTGCTAAAATCATTTTCTTCATAATAGTTTTGTTTTTTTGTTGGTTAGAAAAAAAATGTATGTTGAAAATAAATATATTATTCATTTACGAGCACTCCGACGTTGCAGGTCTTTTTCTTGAAATCGTCGATGCTGATGAGGCATGTGCCATTCTTGCCCCACTCCTTGCCATAGGAGTTTTTGCAGAGCAGCATCATATTGCCCTCCTTCGACTTGCGCAGCCCCACTATCGCCATGGCGTGGTCGCTGGTCACCAGACCCTCAGCAGTACGCTTGCCATACTCCCAATACACGGCATGACCTGCACGGAGCGATGCTATGACACGTGAAGTGAGGCTGTCGATAGGCATGTTGAGAAACTCATGATGGCGGCTGTTGTCGGCAACTTCGAGAGGAAATGTAGTGCCGTACTCACGATATGGCACCGACGTGATAAACTGCCAGTGCTGACGGTACATGATGCTCTCGGCAAACTGATACGGGTTGTAGCGCATGGAGAGATAGTAGAAAGCGCCGTGCTGGGAGAGGGTAAACCGTGGTAACAGTGCATCCATGCGTTCATGTAGTTCGTCAAGAGATCGTGCCTGCTGCGCAAGCAGTGATAGTTTGCGTTCCAGCACGCTGCTGTTGGTTATCTCCGTTCGTTCATTCTGGTAAGGTATCAGTCCGTAACGTTCTATCAGTCGGATAGCCTCGGGACCTACGCCACGCATGGAGATGGTTTGAGAATTGAATATTGAAGATTTTGAACTGTGAACTGTGAACTGTGAATTGTGAACTAAATACTCCCACTCCGTCTGCTCTTCCAGTGCTTTTGTCATGAGCCACTGGCGTGACAGCGTGATGCTGTCGCCATGAAGCGCCGCCTCATGTTCGATGCACGTCAGCATGGCATATATCCAGCATGCTGACGTCCTGCCCTGGTCGTCGCTCGCCCTACGCTCCTGACAAGAAACGATGAGCGATAAAACGAATAATATGATGATAAGCTTAACGTTAACCTTAACCTTAACCATAACTTTCGAACTATAAACTGTGAACTGTAAACTGTGAACTGTGGACTGTGAACTGTGAATTATCCCCTCACCATCTCGAGGAGTTCCTCACCAGTGAGTTTATGACTCATGTCGGTGGCTGAGAGTATATTGGTTACGAGCGCCTGTTTTCGCTCATGGAGGCGTTGTATCTTCTCCTCTATGGTACCCTCACTGATGAGGTGATATACGGTGACGGCACGCTGTTGCCCGATGCGGTGTGTACGGTCGGTCGCTTGTGCCTCGATGGCGGGGTTCCACCATGGGTCCATGTGGATGACGTAGTTGGCACGCGTGAGGTTGAGTCCCAGTCCTCCTGCCTTGAGTGATATGAGGAATACGGGACATTCGCCTGCCTGATATTTCTCCACGAGCTGTTGACGCTCCTTGATGGGTACGCTGCCGTCTATATATAAATAAGGTATGTGGGCTTCGTCGAGAGTCTGACGTATGTCGGCGAGGTAGGTGGTAAACTGTGAGAAGACGAGTGCTCCGCCACGTTGCTCGACAGGCAGTTGGTCGTAACCATCGGTGACGGTCTGAAGCAATTCGAGGAGTGCAGTGACCTTAGACTGACAGCATGCGGCAAGTCTGAGACGTGTGATCTCTGCAAGGGTATTGATGGAGAGAGTGCCAGGTCCGTTGGCGAGCAACATGGCTTCAGCCTTCTGTCGCATGGCTTCATAGGCGAGTTGTTCGGTCTCGCTCATAGTGACGTGCTGGTATATCTCCTCCTTCTCAGGCAGTTCGCGTGCCACCTTGTCCTTGGTGCGACGCAGCATGAAGGGCTTTACGAGACGGTCGAGCTGAGCTTGAGGGCTTGAGGGTTGAGGGTTGAGGTTTGAGGTTTGAGATTTGAGGTTTGAGGTTTGAGATTTTAACTGTGAACTGTGAACTGTGAACTGTGAACCGTGCTCGATGGGTTGGATGAAGTGGCGGTTGAAGTCTTCGAAGGTGCCGAGCAGTCCTGGGTTGACAAACTGGAAGAGGTTCCACAGTTCGCCGAGATGATTTTGCACTGGCGTACCGGTGAGCATGATGCGGTTTTTGGACTTCAGTTTCATGGCTACGGCAGATGTCTTGGCGCCACGGTTTTTGATGATATGTGCTTCATCGAGACAGATGGTGTTCCACTGTTTTCGTGTAATCTCGTCCTTGACGCTGAGCAGCAGCATGTATGTGCACACCACTACGTCGCCTGCCTTGGCACTACGTATGGCATCGATGCGGTCGGTCTCGAAGTTGAGCATGCGTACGCGCAGTGATGGGGCGAACTTCTCAAACTCCACTTTCCAGTTGGGTGCCACGCTGGCGGGTGCTATGACGAGTGCTGGTCCTTCGTCAGCTTTTGATAGGAGGAAGGTGATGGTCTGTATCGTTTTGCCGAGACCCATATCATCGGCGAGCAGTGCACCGGCTCCCCAGTAGTTGAGACGTGACATCCACTGATAACCCTCCACCTGGTATTGGCGCAGTGTAGCATTGAGGGTGGATGGTATCTCGGGGGTGTAGAGACTTGCCTCCTTTATACGTCGGCGTATCTCAAGGAGTTGGTCATCGGCAGTGAGCATTAGTTCGTCGCCCTCCAGTATGTCGGCACCAAGCAGTGCAGCGGAGAAGGGTGACATCTGCAGATGTCCGTGATGACGTGATGCCAGTGCATTGAGGGTATCGAGTTGACGGCGCAGCTGCTCACTGATAGCGAGGAAGTCGCCACCGCCGAGGGTGATGTAGCGTCCTTGAGAGTGACTGGCGAGTTCGAGCAGATGTGCCATGCTGATGACTTTGTCTTGGTCGAGGTGTACAGAACCCTCTATCTCAAACCATCCATTGTCATTCTTGGTGATGGTGCCATTCCATGTGGTGGTGGTGCTGCGCTGACGTATGTGCAGACGTGCCCCCTCGGGCCATTCGCAGATGATACGGTGAGTATTGGTCTGTGCATACTCTATGAGTGGCAGAAGCTGGCTGGAGGTGATAAGACTGTCGTGTCCCTTCATCAGACCTTGTATCTCAGGCACGTCATCGCTGACAGAATCGATGAGGTGGTTTACATTGTCACGTTCTGCATTAAGGTCACGTTTTACTCGGGTACGAACAGTATGATTGCCATTATCATTGCTATTGTCAACAATCACCTCATTGCCCTCGCCAGGCACCTGACGTATCTTGCCACCAGGCAGTGGGCGTACGAAGAATGATACCCTGTAGTGCTGTTCGCCACCACGAACGCTACGGTCAGGGCGCATCTGCATAGTAAGTAGCGATGAACCGTCGCATATCGGTAGTGTGCTGCCACCCTCTATGAGGTCACTGTGCACCTCCATGTCGTTGTCGAGTGACTTAAGGAAGCGTCGCAGCAGTGGCTCTGCCTCGTTGGCAAAAGAACCGATGGAGAGCAGACGTCGATAGTAGGGACGCTGACGTGGAGTGAGTCGCATGAAATTGATACTTGCCACGCCGCGGTAGGTTATGATGATGTCGGAATCAACTTCAGAGGCTGTCACATTGCTGCTGACGTGAAAACCATCGCTGTCATGATGCAAGGCGATATAGGGCATCTCCTCAACCACTTCCACAAGTGTAAATGGTGCATAGCGTCCTACGTAGAGGCGGCTCTCATGTATCATCTCGGGCAGTACGCTGAGAAGGCTTATTGCAGGAGAACTCGCATTTTCGTTGTCATTCTTGTTATTATCGATAATCCTCTTATCTGCTTCATTGGTACCATCCACGGTACCCATAAGGAATGCAGGAATGCTGACCTGGCGTCCTGCTCCCCATCCACCATTTTTGAGTGTTGCCTGCTGTCGTGGTGTGACAGATGAATCGGTGATATTGCGCATAAAATAACCTATGCGCACATCCTTCTTTGCTGTGAGTGCAACATCTATGCCCACGTCATGGCGATTGGCGAGGGGGTCAATGATGCTCTCTGTAGGATGATGACGGTATATGGTGGACAGAAGAGGTATGTCGTGTCTTACGATGTCCCAGCGCGGGGTGGTAGGATGTGAGAAATCTTTACCTATATGGTGACACATCAAGGTAGCGAGGGTGGCATTGATGCCTCCATTGTCATGCAGTTGGTTGAGGCGCATGAGGAGTTGGCGTTCGCTGGTATTGCGATAGAGTATGTCATACAGCACCTTTGCTGCCGACGTGACATGTCCCTCGGGAGCTTTTGCTATGGTGAGGGCTCTCTTGCGCCCCTCGTCGCTGCCGACATGGTATGCCGTCAACACATAATAGAAGTTGACGATACTGAAAGGCAGGTAGTTTCTTGTCGTAGCGTAGTAGCTGCCTGGTTTGTTGCCTCGGGCTACGGCATTTTTGAAATATGTAAATGCCTTGTTGACGTTGCTATTGGAGGCCTCGTTAACAGCGGCGAGCATGAGGTGGTAACGGTCGGAGGTATTCAGGTGAAGAGGCACTTTGTCCTCCATAAAATACTCCAACAGGTCACACATGCACAGCAGTTCGCTGAGAGACTGTTCGGTCTGGGTGGTGTCAAAGCGATAGCGGCGTATCAGTGTGCGCAGATATGCCATGTCAACCCTCTCCTCGCCTTCTATGGCATCAGTAAGCGTAATCTCCACAAGGTCATGGAAATTGGTGGCACTGAATACCATCAGCAGGGGCATGAAACGATTGTCGAGTACGGCGGGTACAAAGTAACGGAGAGCCTCGCCGATGTCGTAGTCGCTGATTTCCTCGATGCGTATATTCTCAAAAGCGGAACTGATAAACTGCCACAGCATCTTCTGTATGTTGGAGGGCTGCATGCCACGTGCCTCTTCCAACACCTGTATAGTGAATTGTGGCTTTTGCTCATAGAAATAAAGCATCAGCGGTATGAGCTGTGAGGCTGATACTCGGTAGTCGTAAGTGTCGTTGCGCCAATTGTAACCTGTCTCTTCAAGGTATCCCTTGGACTTTATTGCGGCAAGGGTGGACTTAAAGTCAATGAGAGGTTGCCCTGTCAGCGATTTCACAATGCTACGCACCCTTCCTGCTTGTGCTCCGTCAACATTGAAAAGGGTGTATATGCATAGTAGGTATTGCTCGGTATGTGAGAGAGAGGTCAAGGAGGGTTTGAGGTTTGAGATTTGAGGTTTGAGATTTATTTTCTTATTTCAATCTTCAATGTTCAATCGAGTAAGCGAGGGCGTATGCCTTGATACGCTTCACCATGGCGAGCAGTCCGTTGCTGCGCGTAGGAGAGAGGTGCTCTTTGAGTCCTATCTCTTCTATGAAGTAGAGGTCTGCATCGAGTATGTCCTTTGCAGGCTGGTGGTTGATAACCTTTATGAGCAGGGCTATGATGCCCTTTACTATTAGTGCGTCGCTGTCGGCAAGGAAAGAGAGAGTGCCGTCCTCAGCCTTGTCACACTGCACCCACACACGGCTCTGGCAACCGTCGATGAGGTTTTGCTCCGTCTTATACTTCTCGTCCAGGGGCTCCTGCTCGTTGCCGAGGTCTATGAGCATCTGGTATTTGTCCATCCAGTCGTCGAAGGCGCTGAACTCCTCTATTACTTCGTCTTGTATCTCGTTTATTGTCATTGCTTTTTTGTTTTATATAGTGGCTATAGTTATTATAGTTCCTATAGTAGCTATAGTTACTATAGTACCTTTTCTAAGATAAAAAGTTTGTCGTTGGGGCGAACCTTACCTGGCAC
>JAGCPC010000117.1 GCA_017642485.1 Prevotella sp.
ACTGCCTGATGACACACGATATGATTTCTACTTATATGACGACACTTACACTTTGATGGGATACATCCAGCAGAAGAGCAGTCCGCACTCTTATGTAGTGGAGGGAAAGAAGGTTGACGTACTGATGGGCATCCGTTTTCCGTGGACAGAGGGCAAATACACCCTCCTTGCCAACATCATCACGCCTGCCAACCATATAGAGCCTGAGAAGATAGAGACCATAAAGGTCAACTTCATAGTGCAGGACTATATGGACATTATAGATGATGAGCTGACGATACACATGATAGATGTGGAGCCATGCACGGGCATCACCCCCGAAGTGGCGTTGGCTCAGCGACTCAACTACGATGCATCATCCACATGGTGTGGAGAGTTCTTCCAGCGCATAGTAGGCATAAAGCCGCTGAAGCAATGGATCATACGACGCAAGCAGTGGGAGATGGTCGATGGACTGTTGGACGACGGCAAGCCCAACCCCATAGCCTATTGTAACAACTACCTGCTCACGCTCAAGTCAAGATCCAATTACTACTTGATGCAACTCTCCGTGCACATCAAGATGATAGCCTTCAAGGACTTTGAGGGGACAAGCATAAACTGCGAACGGCTGTATGACGGCCTTACCCCTGCCGATCCCTACCACCCTCTCAAGGAGATGTTTACCAAGAACGATGCTTCTGACAACCTCCTGATTTCGGCACTGGGTCTTCCACAAAGGAGAAAGGAGATATACTACATATACAACATAGGCATACTCTCCACCCCCAAGGGCAAACCCATACTGAAGGAACTGATGTGGTCGGTCATAGGCAACAACCCCGAACACATCGTAGTCATAGCAGGAACAGAGCAGGAGATAGAAGCCCTCTTTAAGGCAGAGCCCGCACTCCGCGTATATTTCCCCACGATGGGCAGGGCAGAGACAGGTCCGCTCACCTATCCCGAGATACTGCGCTGTATGCACAGTTGGATAAAGATGAGGGATATGCGTCTCAACCGCGCGACGGCCAACGTACTGAAGTGTGACATCAAGAAAGGGTACGAATCAGGCATGGTGCGTGACTGGACGGTAGGCGATATAGAGGACTACGTGGTAAACGTACTCAAGCCCCGCTATACCGACCGTGTCTCTGCCGATATGGATGTCAATAGCCTGCTCACACAAACGGATAGCGTACTTGTTGACATTAATGACCTCGACCGTAGCTACTTCTTAGGAGGCAAAGCGGAAGACTGGGAGGTAAACTTTGAGGAGGATGAAGACCCCCTCCAACTCCCCCCTGCAGGGGGAGAGACAGAGGATGATGAAGCCTCCTCCGAAGAGAGTGGAGAAGATGAGGTTGACGATGACTTCGAGCGCCTGCTCAATGCTTTCATCAATGACCCTGACTTTGGGAAAAAGGAAGAAGACTCACCCCTAACCCCTCCCTTGGAGGAAGGGGAACAAAGTGAAAATGTTGATGATACGGATTTCCCTTTGGATGACGATGATGACGAAGACGGTGATTGTAGCATCTCCCCTCTCTTCAAGAGTGGGGGTGGGGGAGAGTCTGACGACGACGATGATGATGACTTTCCCTCACGCAATCCCAAGATAAAGTTTCAGGTGCTGCCTCCGCTGCTCCACCCCCAAGAGGAGATGGGCAGACTCGTAGGATGTGATGACATCAAGCAGCGCATAGAGCAGCTTACCATGATGTCACGCTACAATCGCATGGTGAAGAAAGCCAACCCCCGTGTTAAGCCCCACGCACTGTCGCTTCACAGCATATTCTTTGGCAGACCAGGCACTGGCAAGACCACCGTATGCAAGATTATGGGCGGACTGCTCAGGAGGTCGGGAGCACTCAGCATAGGCCATGTGGTGGTGTGCAGCCGTAAGGACTTTGTCGGCACACACTGGGGCGACGAAGAGCGTGTGGTGCGCAAGGCTGTCAAGGAGGCACGGGGCGGTGTGCTGATGATCGATGAGGCATACCAGCTCATCAGCGACAATCCCAACGACCCAGGACGTCTCGTCGTACCCCTGCTCATGGACATCCTCTCCGACGAGTCACAGCGTGACATCGCCATAGTGCTCTGTGGTTACAAGGACGAGATGAAGCGCCTCATCGACCTCAACCCCGGACTCTATTCCCGTTTTCCCAATGTCTTTGAGTTTAAGGACTTCACCATCGACGAACTCCTCAAGATCACCGAGCGCCGCGTGAGGGAGTACGGGTATGAGTTTACCCGCGCAGCATGGCGCAAGTACCGTAGCATAGTAGAGGAGGCATACCAGACGCGTGACGCCAACACATGGGGCAATGCACGTTTCATAGCCAACCTGCTTGAGAAGATATACCTCAACCATGCCATGCGATGTGTCAGGAAGGGTGAGACAGACCCTCACCGCCTGCTCCTTATCACCCCTGCCGACGTGCAGCCAATAGAAGTAGCCAAGCCAAAACCCCATATCGGGTTTTGACTTGGCTACTGTTTTTTTTATAGTTCCTATAGTATTTATAGTTACTATAGCCTTTAATTAAAATAATAGATAAATATCGCGATACCCTCCAGAGCCTTCTTGCCAGTCTCCTTCACGTTCATCGTAAACTTTATCTCCGTCTTCACTGCGCCGCGCAGGTTTACTATGCTCTGCAGCGTGGTGGTGAGGTTGAGGCTCTGTCCGCTCAGCACTGGCTGACCGAACTTCATCTTGTCTATGCCGTAGTTTACCAGCATCTTCACGTTCTGCACGTCCACTATCTGGTTCCACAGGTAGGGCAGCACTGACAGTGTCAGGTAGCCGTGAGCTATCGTAGTGCCAAACTGGCTCTCCGTCTTTGCCCTCTCCGTGTCGATGTGTATCCACTGGTGGTCCAGCGTAGCGTCAGCAAAGAGGTTTATACGCTCCTGGGTGAGTTGTACGTAGTCTGATGTGCCCAGCACCTTGCCCTCATACTGGGCAAAATCTTCATAACTTGTGATTGTAAGCATTGTTCTTTATACTTTATACTTTATACTTTACTTTTGCAAAGTTACAACTTTTTTCCTAATTGTTTGTTCAAACAAATAAAAAAACTTAACTTTGTCGCCAGAAAGTGATAATATACGCATTAACTAACTAAACAATTCACGAAACAATGAATAGGAAAAAAGTTTTTGTGCAGCCCCTTGCCCTTTTTGTATTGATGTTGGCGGCAATGGTGTCTGTCGCTGACAGTGCCAAAGCAGATGACGGATGCTTCACCGACATGCCTCCAGGAGAAAACGAACCCCTGGATGACCGTCCTTTAATCAATGAGGAGTTTGACGTCAGTGTGCGCACTTTTGACATGGACAGCCATGACCCAGGTCCTGGATACGAAGTCACCATAGGACTTGACGATAAGATGCTGCAGGTGGTAGAGGGCCGTGGCTATGACTATCCCAAGGATATGCTGGAGTCATTCGGCATGGTGTGGATGGTCGATGCGGACTTCGACGGACATACCGACGTACTGGTCAGTCTGGGTACGGCGCCTGCCAGTGACCAGACCTTCGAACAATATGATGCTTGGTTGTACAATCCTGACGAGGGTAAGTTTCACTATGCGAAGACTTTTCGTGACATCTACAACCCCGAGTTTGATGCTAAGGGACATCGCGTGCTGAGTCACTATATAGCACGTGACGGCAAGACAATGGTCTATAGCGCCTACTACTGGCAAAAGGACGGAAGCATAAAGGAGGTAGGCAAAACGTGGTAATGTTCTTCATCTTTGGTCGCAAGTATAACCCTGGTCTCGTAATAAGCATCCTGCTGAACATACCGTTGGGAGTCTTTACCATCTGGTACTTCCTCACGAACAGTCTTGTCACCACTGAGGTGAACATCATCAGCATCATGGTCGGCATCATAGCACAGGCCAGTATGATGGTTTATGGCTTTGCCTACCTCGTGCCGAAGTCAAAGAAAGAAGGATATCATAAGTCAGTCTGCAATAACAACTAATGGGGAAGAATCGCACCAACAAATGGTTGGAATGAGACAATTCGTCAAATATCAGTCGGGGGTAATCTTTTGCCTGTCGCTTACTGCCTGCGTGGTGGTGAGCCTATGGCTGTCGCAGTGGATTCCAACCGCTTATTTCGACAATGTCGTAACACCCATACTGGTGGTGTGTACTACGACGGTTGCTCTTGTAGGGGCCTGGCTGATGTTCCGCCACAGCGACGGTCTGCGCATTCGCAAGGCATGGGGCAGTACGCTCGTGGTGTGGGCTCTGGCTGATGGGGCTTATCTCGTCTGCTGGGTAGCGGCTCCGCTGTCTGTGATGAATATGGGTGCCTATCAGCTGACTACTCACGAGCTGCTCATCGGGAACTTACTTGGATGGACGTTGCTGGTTTACCCCACAGAGGCGCTACGCCCGCAGTGGCTAAACGGCAAACGCGCTCTTTTGCAGTTGGTGCCCATGATTGCACTGGTGGCGCTCGATTATATTCTGCCTGTGAATCTGGCTCCCGTCATTGCGCTCTACCCCTTCGTGCTGCTTGGACTGCTCATCACGCACGTGCGTGCATATAAAATATGGTGTGAGGAGAACTTTTCAACGCTCGACAATTTCGATGTGCAATGGATTATGCGCTATCTCATTATGCTCATGCTGGTGGGGTGCATGTACTTGTACCTCTGTCTGAGCCACAGCCACACGCGTGGTTTCACGCAACTATGGCTGGTCATTATCATGTTAGCCTATAGCACAGAGAAGATTCTGTTTCAGCGTGACCCATGGAAGATGGTGCTACACACGGACTTGACAGACAGTCAGGAGAGTTCGGAGGTTCAAGGGGTTACTGGGGAATCTGAAAGCGCCAAGTTCCGTGCTGCGTTGGAGCAATGGATGGAGGCAGGAAAGCCATACTGCAACCCCGACTTCCGACTGATAGACCTGCAGCAGGTGCTGCCCATGAATCGCACCTACCTCTCGCAGTTCATTCACAGGGAGTATGACTGCACGTTCTACCAGTTTGTGAACCGCTATCGCATTGAGGAAGCCCAGCGACTGAAGATGAAACAGCCCGATATCAAGCTTGCTGAAATGTCTGTTCGTTGTGGATTCTCATCGCCCACCGTCTTCACCCGCACCTTTACCGCTATCGTTGGTGTCACCCCTCGTCAGTGGGCAAAAAAAATCCACTC
Source organism: Prevotella sp. (assembly GCA_017642485.1). GTDB lineage: Bacteria > Bacteroidota > Bacteroidia > Bacteroidales > Bacteroidaceae > Prevotella. The sequence goes on from JAGCPC010000117.1 coordinate 5,171, forward strand.
TGCGTAAAAAACAAGTCTTTTTTTCTTGATTTTGCGTAAAAAAATCGCCTAAGCATTCGTTTAGGTATTTTTTTTTGTTACCTTTGCAAATAATCTACAATCTATTATAAACAATACTAAAAACCTACATACAACCGACTATGAAACTATCACTACGACAGACTTTGGCGACTCTTTCCTTGCTGCTTCTGAACTGCGTGACAGCATGGGCTGACGATTTCACTGTGGAGAGGGCTGTAAACCTCGGCACGCTGGATTCCTGGGCTGACATCAGCCAGTTTGAGTGGCAGGAGATAGACCACGTCATTCAGGACAACCGTGAGGAGATGGAAGCGCTGAAAACGCTGTTCTACGATCCCGCGCCGAAGGATACGGTGGGGTTTTACAACCAGATATACAAGGCTCGTGACAACCAATACATAGTGCTGCGTCTGGACAAGGGGCAGGGCAACCGTCCCTTCCACATCCGCGTGAAAGTAATCAAGAGCGCCATTGACCCCTCGAAGAACTCCTCGCAGGTATTTGCGGCAGAGAACTACGTCTATATCATGCCGCCCATCGGTGAGAACCAGTTCGAGGTAAAGATATGGCCACAAGGCGAAGGCGAGGAGACGGCGAAGACCTACACCTTCAACACTCACAGCTACGGCTCGGCATCGCTGCGCACCGTGATGCTCGACAAGAGCCGTATCATAGAAGGTAACTACGACCTGCAGCTTATCTACTACAACAGCGAGACCGAGAAGAGCGACACCTCGTATGTGGAGAAACTGGTGGTCGATAAACTCTACTCCTTCTACGACTACAAGGAGGGAGACCTTGTGGAGGCCTACCTGCGCCTTGACAACTTCAGGCGCATAAAGCTGAAGACCGAATGGTGGGCGAGGGATGCTGTGACGCACGTCAACGACAATTCGGTGACGGTGATGACGGGTCCGAAGATGCCCTTCCGCCAGCACAAAAGGCTCGACGCCCCTAATCCTACCTACCTCGACTCGCGTCTGTTCTCACATCACGATACATTATGGGTAAACCTCTATCTGGACAATGTGCGATCAGACGACAAAGACGGACTGACTATGCACGCCATTCGTGCTGACGACAACAATATTCCTACGGGCAAAGAACTGCTGACGTGGGACAAAGACCCTGTGAGTGGACGTCTGTACGTGTTGACTGACGGACTGCCTGCTACCATAGAGTGCTACAAGGACGGCTACCTGCCAAAGCTGTGCATGTATCCTGGTTCGTACGACCACCGGACGGGTATCATCGAGGGCGACAGGGAAGAGGCCGAAATCCATTTGGAGTCTATCCCCGAGCCAGTGACCAAGCCGACTGTCAGTTCGGCAGTGCTCTCGACGCTAACCACCACCACCGACTGTCGTGGCAGTTTCTACGTCAGCAGGATTCAGCGGGCAGACATCATTCACGAACTGCTTACCGAGACAGTGTTTTACGATGAATACGCCTCTCACAAGGACACTATGAAGTTGGCGAGCGGTCTGTTCTACATGAACTATGCCGAGATGAAGGTGGGCATCGTATCGCTGAACACCACAGATAAAATCAGTGGTATCACGCTAAAAAAGGTGCAGAACGATGCCGAGCAGAACGACATCGCGAAGGAGACGCTGGAGGGTGACACGACGCTGATACACCACGCGCTGTATGACTACAACTACTGGACCGCCACCTTCGACCTGCGCGAATACATCCCTATCGAGAAGTCGGGACGTCCGGCCATCGCCTTTGACGGCACGGAAGTGCGACAGCTCCCCATATTGTATAATAGGTATATCGACCTGGAGAAGCTGGCTAAAGATGCCGAGGAAGTAGCTAAAGAACGTCTGAGCGGCGAGGATGCCGGCGACGAAGCCAGCGGATGGGTGACAGACGTGGCTCCCAGTGCAGTGACGCAGCTGAGTTTCAAAATTCCGTTGGAACCACCATTCTATATACGTATTGGTGTGGATGTCGATTTCTTCAAGGCCAAGAAGCTGAGTTTCTTCATGGCCGTCGGCGTAGGCTACGAGTATGACCTCATCAAAAAAGAGAGCAACATGAAGCCGTTGAGCAAGACCCAGGAGTACTCTGTACGCATGGGGTCGTGGGACGACTATGGCAACAACGGCACAGATGCGACGCCAGCCCTGGCACAATTGGGAGCAACCCCCAAGAACTTCAAAGGCGACCCCTATGCACTCTTGAACAAGAGCGCCGCCTTCAACGCCTTCGCTGAGCTATATTCGCAATACAGCCTGCCTATGACCCTGAAAGGCAACGACTGGAAGCAGTGGCTCACGGGTATGCAGTGGCTCGACGAGGCCAGCCTGCGTGCCGAGCTCAACATCTCGGCCAAGTTCGGACTGGACTATCTGAAGATGCTCAAAGCCCTTGGCGATTTGGCTGGCGGTGTTCCACTGGTGGACGACTTCTATGGTTTTATGAAAAAGACCAAGCTGACCACCATATTCGACATGCTCGGAGGCACTTCGTTTGAAGGAGGCTGTGGCGCACGCCTGAATATCACCACCGGACTCTTCGCCTTCGACAACACGAAGGAACAGGGGTGGGGCAATCCGCTGAAGAACCATATCCTCGCCTTCAAGTTCATGGGTCAGGTTTATCTGGCCTTCAAGATGGGTATGGATTTGGACATCATCCTTGCCGGGGCCGAACTGGGACTCAAGACCGGTGCGGGTGTCACCTTTAAGTATGCCGGAGGCAGCCGACTGGACTTCCGCAACCCATTCTCAGGCAGTGCCTGGAGTTGGTTTGCCGGACTGGGAGCCTACTACAAAGTAAAACTCCTCTTCTGGAGCAAGCACGACGAATGGGAAGTCGGCAATCTGGAGGCTGAGCAGCGACTCATCAAGCCGAAGAGCTACAAGAATCCGTTCCATAAAAACTTTGTATATTATCTGAGCGACGATGCCGACCCCGACGAGCCACCCGCTCCCGCCTCTCTGCCTGGCGACATAGTGACCAACAGTGTGGACTTCTCACAGCCTGTGAAATTCCTGGCAGGAGGTGACAGCATCGTATATCAGAGCCGCCATGACAATCCTAACGAATACACCGTCGATGTGGCTATGACAGGCAATCCGCAGACCATCTCCGACTTCCGCATAGGCGGATGTACCGACTATGATGCAGCCTCCATTCCTGGCATCGACCTCGTGGTTTTGGAACAGGCCACGGCTCAGGTTTCCAAGGAAGACCTTGAGGACAGTCTGCATTTGGACGAGACGATCAACCGCGCCAGCCGCGTATATGATGTCTATTACACGAAGAAGAACGCTGGTACGAAGTGGTACAGTCCTAAGCCCATATACAGTTCGGCCGAAACGACATCCTTCAAGCCACGCGTGGCACTGGCCGACGACGGCAGAGGTGTTGCCATCTGGCAGGAGGGCAATTTCCAGAAAGGCAGTTGGGTGGCACCGGAAGATACCGTACAGTTGGCTGACATCGTGATGACTGGCCAGCTGATGATGTCGCGCTTCGACGGTAAAGAGACGTGGTCGGCACCCATACCGATACAGGCCGTGGACGAGAACTTCCGACTGAAAGACTACCGCGTCAGCTACGACGGACAGACAGCCTTCATCATCGTACGCCGCGAGGGTAGGGATATGGCATCCGAGAACTATTGCATAACAGTCGATGCTCAGAATTCAGTCACCACCCAACAGATGGGATACACTGACGACATGATGCAACTCCGACGCATAGGCGACAACAACGTGCTGGTTTGGGTAGCTGTGACCGATACGGCAACCAGCACTCAGTGCTTCCGCGTGAAGAGCGTCGGCATGGACGGCAAGGACAAGCAGGGTATCAACACCTCGCTGACGCTCAACGGCGCTAATGTGGAAGAATTCCGCATCGTGCCCGACCTGCAGGCCAAATCGCTCAACAATGTGGCTCTGCTGTGGCGCGAGAAGATCTTCCTGAACGACAGCACGAAGACAGTGCTGAGAGCCTCACGACTGGTGCCCCATCGCGACGGCAGTTTCGGCATAGGCACACCCATCACTGCAGTAAGCGTGGATAACGCCACAACGATATATGGTTTCGACGGCTATATGAGCGACGAGAAGATACAGATATGCTATGTGGCTACTGATGGTCAGGGCAATGCGCAGCTGAACAAGGCGCCGGCATACTTCGGCAACGCCTTCAACTACACTGTAGCGTTCGACAACGATAACAACCAAGGATTCCAGTGCGACAAGGATTCAATCAACCTGCTCGTCACCGTCAATAACTATGGTACATCTACCATCAGCGATTGCGTGCTGACGGTAGAGGGAAAGCAGTATCCGCTTAATGTGACGATTCCTGCAGGAACCTCGGCTCCGGAGCGCGTCACCATACCATATATAATAGGTACGGGTGTCAACACCACGCTTACCGTGAAGTATGACGATGTGCTGGGCATACAGGAACAGAGCTATGCCCGCTTCCAGGCGCGCTGTGCTGCACGTGCAAACAGCCGCAAGGCCGTCATCAATTCGGAGGACGCTGTCTATGAGCAGAAGACCCAGGTGTTCTATCCCTATCTTCCGCGACTGGAGTGCTTCGTAGCGGCACAGAGTGTTGACGAGAACGGCGACAACAAGATTACCATCTGCGTGCGTAACTATTCTCGCCGCACGCTGAAGGGCGACTTTGCCATCCTCGTCGGACTGAAGGACAATACCTATAATTCAATAGTGTACAACAGCGTCACTGACAACCACAACAAGTACGAAACCAAGAAACTGCTGTTCGACAGCGACGGCGAATTGGCGAGCGGTGACGGCCGTATGTATGACTATGGCAGCTACAGTGCCGGCTACGTCACGCTGACCGTGCCTGGTGTTACAGAGAAGCAGGAGATGTATGTTGGTGCCACACTGGCAATTCGGTTTCCGTTGACGGATACCTACATGCGACTCCCTCCAAACATCTATTCAGGCAGCAACAATAGCGGTGTAGTGACACTCTATCCGTCGTCGGAAGTGACGGCTGTGAAGAAAGTGTTCAACAACGGTGACAAGGGTTCTCACATGCATGTCAGCCGTCAGGGCAACAGCCTCGTGGTGACGGGTGCCAAGCCTCATGAGCAGGTGCGCCTCTATCAGGTCAACGGTGTCGTCATGGCACGCCAGCAGGCTGACGAGAGCGGCAATGTTACTTTCAGCATACCAAAAGACAACGCTGTAGGACTGGTATCATCAGGCGACGAAACGGTGAAGTTCGTGTACTAAGAAAGTTCAAGAGTTCAAAGGTTCTTGCGCTCCAGTAGGTGCTCAGGCGAGCAAGCTCGGAGCAAGAGTTCAAAAGTTAAAAAGTTCAAGAATATGAAAAAGATATTATTGACAATTCTCGTGACGGCTTTGACTGCCACAGGCGTTCATGCTCAGGAAGCCCCCGACCCGACGGTGTGGGACGGAGAATCGGTATCATCGACGTTGGTTGCTTTTGATGGCACCATCGAAATTTATACCGCTGCCGACCTGGTAGCCCTTCATGCCCTGTGGGATACGTTTAAGGATGGTGACCAAGGCTATAAAGGCTGGACCATCAAACTGATGAACGACCTCGACATGGATAACCACAACTTCAACGGTCACACCATTGGATGGAATGACGACAACAAGTTCGGCGGAACATTCGACGGACAAGGGCACATTATCAGAAACCTGAAAATCCATGGAAAAGACAACAATCGTGGACTCTTCGGCAAGATGGACAACGGAAAAGTGATGAACCTCAAACTGGTGGATGTCGATATCCGCGCCGGCGACGGTGACGACTGTCACATAGGTGCCCTCTGTGGCAGAATGTACAACCACAGTACCATCACCCACTGTGCCGTGGTGGGAGGAAGTGTGAGAGCGTACGAAAGCGACAACGATGAGTTTGGCGCCATCTGCGGCTATATGACCAACAACCACAACAGCATAGAATACTGCTATAGCGACATCACCGTGGAGGCCGATGCCCAGGTCGGCGGACTGGTGGGTAAGATAGAGCAGGGCGATGACAATACCTCGGGCATCTTTCACAGCTACTTCAGCGGAACAGTCATCCACTACGGCGATGATTACTTCGCATCCATTGCCGGTGAGCGTTACAGTGAGAAACTGCAGAATAATTTCTACCTCTACCGCGATGACGGTGTGAAAGGCACTGGTTGGGATAAAGGCAGCGCCGACCCCAGGGGTGACGAGATTGCGGCGTGCACGGATGAAGAACTGAAGCAACCCTTCCTGTTCAGTATATATAATGATGAATACACCCTCGAAGGTGATCAGTATATCTACCCCTTCAACGGTTATCCCGAACTGAAGGTGTTCCTGCGCTACAACGTGGGCGACAGTTTTTATAATAAGAACATCGGCTACTTGGACAACAATGCCGAAAATGTCGTTGGCGGTCATGTCAGGATTCTCAACAACGATAATGCCCCATCCTTTAAAGTGTGTCTGGAAAAGACAGCAGGAGGCACAGGCACCGATTTCGCTGTCAGCGAAACCTCGCAGGCTTATTTCAACGACCAGGTGCAGCTCACCGTGACCGGTCTTGGTCAGAACATCTTCGAGAACCTGGGCGTAGTGAATACTGTCACCATACCTGCTACTGTCGATTCCATCGCCTATCCGCAGCGCCATCAGGTGCAGAATGCTTTTATCCTCAGTGGTGATGAAGGTGCCGTGAAGGATGGCGCGCTTTACAGCCTGAAGAACAGATACTTCATCACAGTACCGAAGACATACGAGACGGTGACAGTGCGTGAGGAGTTTGCCGACAAGATTGCTGACTATGCCTTTGAGAATATGAGTGGGCTGAAGACCATTTATATCGATACCTGGGTGCCTGCAGGAACTCTGGTCGATGACGATGAGAATACTCCTACTACCGTTGTACTCGATGGCGATAATATCTTCGCTGGATGTCCCGAAGGCCTCGATGTCTTTATCAAAGACGGCACCACCAACCAGCTCTTCCTCGGCTATCAGGGACCTGGCGGATATGGCTACAGAAATGCAGACAAGTGGAAACTGTTCTACTCCGACTATCAGGATGTTGAGAACCACATGTTCTCTTATTTCCCCATTAACCGCAATCCTGGCGGCATGTCAACGCTGATGCTGGGCTACCCTGTCGAGCTGCCTGAAGGAGTAACAGCATGGTGGGCAGGCTCACTAAATGACGGCAAGGTGAAACTGAGGGCGCTGGGTACGCAGATAGTGCCTGCACTGACTCCCGTACTGCTTGCCTACGAAGGCACCACCGAACCGCTCTATCTCTCCCACTACGAGGGCACTGACCCAGGTGCTGCTACCGACTATGAGAACAACCTGTTCAAGGGCAGTGTTGACCCAGGAGGTCACACTATGACATCGTCAGAGATGATGAGCAACTTCTTCACCTTGGGACGTCCCTCTGGCGACACTACCTATGACCATCTGGGATTCTACCGCTTCCGTCCTGCTAACCACATCCTGCCCGCTTACGTGGCGTGGTTGGCTCGTGAAGACCTGCCATCAAGCAACGGCTTCACCCTGACTTTCGACGACATCCCAACGGCTATTCAGTCTGCACAGCTTTCAACCCTCAACGTTCAACCTTCAACTAAAGTATATACTGTGCAGGGTGTGCGCATAGACCCATCGGCTATGCAGGAGGGAACTTTGTATATTGTTAACGGCAAGAAACTAATAAAATGATGAAGAAACATTATATCACTCCCATAGTGAGGGTGGTTGCCTTGCCCCGCATGGCACTGCTCGATTATACCTCAGGTGAGCCGACGCCTCCTGAGGTGCCCTACGATCCAGAAATAGAAACAGGTGAATCATTCTAACATCTTATGGCAACACTACTTATCATACTGCAACTGCTGATAGTTTTGGCGATGATATTCATCGGCGCCAAGGTGGGAGGCATTGCCCTGGGCATGTATGGCATGGTGGGTGTGCTGGTGCTGGTGTTTGTCTTCGGACTGGAACCAGGAGTCATTCCTGTCGATGTGATGCTCATCATTGTCAGCGTCATCACTGCCTCGGCATCGCTGCAGGCTGCTGGTGGACTGGACTATATGGTGAACGTGGCAGCACGCTTTCTCAAGAAGCATCCCAGTCGCATCACTTTCTATGCTCCTTTGGTAACATGGGGCTTCACCCTGTTGGCTGGCACTGCCCACACCTGTTACGCTCTGCTCCCTATCATAGCCGAGATAGCACGTAAGGAGAAGGTGCGTCCTGAACGCCCACTTAGCATAGCCACCATAGCGGCATCATTAGGGTGCTCGGGTTCGCCAGTGTCAGCAGCTACTGCTGCCATCCTCTCCACCTCGCTGTTGGGTGCCAAGGGCATAGGTATGAGAGAGATTATGATGGTCACTATCCCTGCATCGCTCATCGCCATACTGGTGGCATCGTTGGTGCAGAACTATGTGGGCAAGCCTCTGGAGCAAGACCCTGAATACCAGCGTCGACTGCGTGATGGACTGCTTGAGGACGATGCTGCTGCTACTGAGGAGAAGGCTGTCAATCCGCGTGCCAAATGGGCTGTGCTGGTATTCCTGCTGGGTGTGCTGATGATAGTGCTCTTTGGCATCTTCCTCGGACTGCGCCCTTCCTTCGACGATGAACCGATGGAGATGAATGCCATCATCGAGATACTCATGATGAGCATAGCAGCCCTGATACTATGGGTGGGCAAGGCTGATGTGCGTCATGCTATGGGTGGCAATGTGTTTGCTTCTGGCATGAACGCCATGGTGTCCATCTTCGGAGTGGCATGGATGGGTAGCACATTCTTCGAGGCTAACCGCGAAACCATAATAGACAGCGTTGAGGGTGTCTTCACCTCGTATCCGTTGCTCTTCGCCATACCCCTCTTTCTGTTCAGCATCATGCTCTTCTCACAGGCGGCAACAGCTAAGACGCTCTATCCCGTAGGACTGGTGATGGGTGTATCGCCCATGATGTTGCTGGTGCTCTTCCCAGCAGTGAATGGCTACTTCTTCCTGCCTAACTACCCTACCTCAGTGGCTGCCATAGGTTTCGACCGCACTGGCACCACCCGCATTGGTAAGTATGTGGTGAACCACTCCTTCATGCTACCTGGTTTCATCACCACCTTCGTCAGCATCGGAGTGGGGTACCTTATAGCTTCGCTAATCCCTTAACGGGAACGATAATATAGTAGCCGAAGGCGTATCGTAGCAACGAAGTTGCGTATCGTAGTGGCAAAGCCACGTATCGTAGCAATCTTCAGATTGCGTTTCGTACGAATAAAACAACGTTTTAAAAGTTAACAACTATGAACGAACAGAAATTCAGACTGGAGTCCGACCTCTTAGGCGAACTCAAAGTGCCTGCCGACGCACTTTATGGCGTACAGACACAGCGTGGTATCAACAACTATCACATCTCACGCAAGACGATGTCCATGTACCACGAGTTTATCAAATCCATAGCCTACGTGAAACTGGCTGCAGTACAAACCAACCACACACTCGGAGTCATCAACGACGAGATCTATGAAGCTATTTCGCAGGCTTGTCAGGAGATAATCGACGGCAAATGGCGCGAGCACTTCCCCATCGACATGGTGCAGGGTGGAGCAGGCACCAGCGTCAATATGAATGCCAACGAGGTGATAGCCAATCGTGCCCTCGAGATTATGGGCCATGAGAAGGGCGACTACCAGTACTGTCTGCCTAACGACCACTGCAACTGCGGACAGTCCACCAACGATGTCTATCCCACCACCATTCGTCTTGCCGTCATCCGCTACAACAAGAAACTCGTAGGTGCCCTCACAGGCCTCATCAGTGCCTTCCGCTATAAGGGTGACGAGTTCAAAGACTGCATCAAGATGGGTCGCACACAGCTGCAGGATGCAGTGCCTATGACCAGCGGACAGGAGTTTAATGCCTATGCCAACAATCTGGAGGAGGAGATATCCAACCTGGAGCGCAACGTCAAACTGATGCTCGAAATCAATATGGGTGGCACAGCCATCGGCACAGGACTGAATGCCGTACCAGGCTTCGCCAAACTATGTGCTGCCAACCTCTCAAAACTCACTGGCGAGGCATTCGTCTCAGCTTCCGACCTCGTTGAGGCTACCCCTGACACTGGTGCCTACGTCAGCTATTCCAGCGCGCTGAAGCGACTGGCTGTGAAACTCTCCAAGATATGTAACGACCTCCGACTCATGGCTTCTGGTCCACGTTGCGGACTCAACGAGATAAACCTTCCTCCGAAGGCTCCTGGCTCATCCATCATGCCTGGCAAGGTGAACCCCGTCATCCCTGAGGTAGTCAATCAGGTATGCTTCAAGGTCATTGGCAACGACACCACCATCAGCTTCGCCGCTGAGGCAGGACAGCTACAGCTCAACGTTATGGAACCCATCATCACCGAGTCACTCTTCGAGAGTCTTATCTGGCTCAAGAAAGCCATCGAGACCCTCACTCAGGAGTGCATACTCGGCATCACGGTCAATAAGGAGCGCAACCTCGCTATGGTCAAGAACTCCATCGGCATCGTCACTGCCCTCAACCCCTACATAGGCTACAAAACCTCTACCAAGGTGGCTAAGGAGGCTCTCGAAACCAACCGCTCCGTTTATGACATAGTTCTCGAACAGGGACTGATGACTCAAGAGAAACTTGACGAGGCTCTCGACCCCTCCATGATGCTTGCCAGTCATCCTCAGTTTTAGGTATTTTATTGCTTATATATATAAAAAAGGTGGTAGCGGTGCCACCTTTTTTGATTATTTTTTGTATTTTTGCATCCGCAAAAATAAATAAGGAATGAAACTTTCAGAATTGGAAATAGGACAGACAGCCACCATAACGAGTGTGGGTGGCAAGGGAGCGTTGCGTCAGCATTTTCTTGATATGGGTGTGATACCAGGTGCTGAGGTGACGCTTAACAAGTATGCTCCGCTGGGCGACCCTATGCAGTTTGAGATACATGGCTACGCCCTGACACTGCGCAAGGATGATGCGAAGAAGATAGAAGCCTCTCTCCAAAGACTCACCCCTAACCCCTCTCTTGGAGAGAGGGAAACAAAAACCATAGAAGTTTCGGCTGGAGGTGAGTCTTTTCACCCTGGACTGGGTGAGGGTGGTCGTTATCATGACTCAAAGCATGAGCACCCCCTGCCTGAAGGCACTAAGCTGACATTCGCCCTCGCTGGCAATCAAAATAGCGGTAAAACCACGCTTTTCAACCAACTGACAGGTGCCAACCAGCATGTGGGCAATTTCCCTGGTGTGACGGTTGACCGTAAGAGTGGCAGCATTCGTGGACGTTCAAATACTGAGGTTACCGACCTGCCAGGCATATACAGTCTGTCGCCTTACAGTGCGGAGGAGATAGTCAGTCGTGACTTTATACTTGGGGTAGAGAAACCTCAAACCTCAAACCTCAAACCTCAAACCTCAAATCCTCCAAAGGGTATCATAAACATTGTCGATGCTACGAACATAGAGCGTAACCTATACCTGACCATGCAACTCATGGAACTGGGCGTACCGATGGTGCTCGCCCTGAACATGATGGACGAGATGGAGGGCAACGGTGGTACGGTACATGTGAATGAGATGGAGAGTTTGTTGGGCATACCTGTGGTGCCTATTACAGCAAACAAGAATCATGGTGTTGACGAGTTGATAGAACACGCTATGCACGTGGCTAAATATCAAGAGAAACCAGCAAGACAGGACTTCTGCAGTCCGGAAGACCATGGTGGTGCTGTTCACCGTTGTCTGCATGCCATCATGCACTTGGTGGAGGATCATGCAGAGCATGCAGGAATGCCACTGCGATTTGTTGCGGCCAAGATAGCTGAGGGCGACAGCATAATAGCCGACAGTCTGGGACTATCACAAAACGAGAAAGAGACCATAGAGCACATACTCCGACAGATGGAGGAGGAACGCGGTATGGACCGTGCTGCTGCTATGGCTGATATGAGGTATAGTTTTATTAAGAAACTATGCAGCCAGACGGTGGTAAAGCCAAGTCACAGCAAGGAGGCTCTCCGTTCGCAACGTATAGATAAGGTGCTCACAGGCAAGTGGACCGCCTTGCCAGCCTTTGCGCTGATAATGGCATTCATATTCTGGGTAACGTTCGACATACTCGGAGGCACCATGCAGGAGTGGCTTGAGGAAGCGATAGACTGGTTTACGGGCATAAGCGATGAGGCCCTGCAGTCATGGGATATCAACGACTCGGTACGCTCGCTCATCATCGATGGTGTGTATGCTGGTGTGGGGTCTGTGGCTACCTTTGTTCCTATCATCGTGATATTATTCTTCTTCCTCAGTATGCTGGAGGACTCAGGTTATATGGCTCGCATAGCATTTGTAATGGACAAATCGCTGCGTAGGCTCGGACTGTCAGGACGTTCCATCGTACCACTGCTGATGGGTTTTGGATGTTCGGTGCCGGCAGTGATGTCGAGTCGCACACTGCCATCAGAGCGTGACCGCAGACTGACCATCATGCTTACCCCCTTCATGTCATGTACTGCAAAACTGCCTATCTATGCCTTTCTCGCCGCAGCATTCTTTCCTCATGACGGTGCGCTGGTGATGTGTGCCATGTACCTGCTTGGCATCGTCATAGGCATAATGGTGGCATTGGTGCTGAAGCGCACAGTGTTTAAGGGCGAGGCAGTGCCTTTCGTCATGGAGTTGCCTAACTACCGTATGCCAGGTATGCGCAATACGTTGCGACTGCTATGGGACAAGGCGCGTGACTTCCTGCAGAGGGCGTTTACGGTGATATTCTGCGCTACGATAGTGATATGGTTCTTGCAGAGCTTCTCATTCAGTCTCAATATGGTGGAAGACCAGTCAGAGAGTATGTTAGGACACATGGCATCAATAGTGGCACCAATATTCCAACCTTTAGGATTCAACGACTGGCGTGTGGCAACAGCCCTCGTGGGTGGTTTCCTTGCCAAGGAGAGTGTGGTGAGCACGATAGAGGTACTATTCGGTGGAGTGGCTCTGACTGATGTGATATCAGCAGCGGCAGCATTCTCGCTCATGGTATTCTGTCTGCTATACACCCCATGTGCTGCAGCCATAGCATCGATACGTCGCGAACTTGGCAACCGTGATGCCCTGACGGTGGTGACGGGACAATGCGTGATAGCCTACGTAGTGGCGCTGATAATATATCAGCTTATACAGCTTGTTCAGTAATAACTGTGAATGCTCGCCGATGACCGATGTATGAAAACCAAGCCGATGTTGCCCCTGCGGGGAGGCTTAGGTTTTTTAGAGGTCATCAAGATGCATCAGCGAAGCTAACTGTGAATTGTGAACTGTGAATTGTGAACTGAATTGAACCTTCAATCCTACATATTACTGGCTATAGTGGTAGTAGCCTTTACCCTTGTGCTCCGCTACATACATCGTGGTGGAGGGAAGAGAGACTGCTGTAAGGGGTGCGATGGTAGCGACTGCAACTGTTGCAATCGTTAAATATACCTAATAAATTTCTTCATCTTACTAAAACTCACTATCTTTGCATACTAAATACAAAGAAGAAAGATGAGTATAACGTCTATAGCGTCACTGTATTTCCGTAAGCGTCAAAGAGAGTTGGAGAAGCATTTTACCGAGCCGGTGCAGTTGCAGGAAACCGTGCTCAGGCGGCTTGTGTCCATAGGTTCTGATACCCTGTACGGCAAGGAGCGCGGTATGGGGAAGGCTCTTTCCTACGAGCAGTTTAGCAAGAGGATAGCCGTAAACACCTACGAGGAGCTGAAGGGCTACATAGACCGTATGCGTCATGGTGAGAAGAACATCCTGTGGCGCGGGCAGGTGAGGTGGTATGCCAAGTCATCAGGCACCACCAACGACAAGTCAAAGTTTATACCTGTAAGCAAGGAGGGACTCAAACGCATACACTACGCAGGAGGCAATGATGTCGTGGCCTACTATCTGCAAAACAATCCCAAATCAAGACTTTTTGACGGCAGGGCACTCATACTTGGAGGTTCGCACAGTCCTAATTATAATGTGGCAAACTCCCTGGTGGGTGACCTCTCAGCTATTCTCATTGAGAATATCAACCCCATAGTGAATCTTGTCAGAGTTCCAGACAAGAAAACAGCACTTATCAGCGAGTTTGACCGCAAACGCGAACTGATAGCACGCCAGTGCCTGAATGCCAACGTGACAAATATCAGCGGGGTGCCATCGTGGATGATGTCAGTGCTGATGCGCGTCATGGAACTGTCGGGCAAGCAGCACCTGGAGGAGGTGTGGCCAAATCTTGAGGTATTCTTTCATGGTGGCATAGCATTTACACCATATCGCAAGCAGTACGAGCAGCTCATCACCAAGAGCGACATGCACTATATGGAGACATACAATGCCTCCGAAGGTTTCTTTGGAATACAGAATGACCCAACGGACAGCAGCATGATGCTGATGCTGGACTATGACGTATTCTATGAGTTTGCGCCAATGGAGGCAATCGACGACGAAGGCATGCTGATGGATGAAAGCAAGGTGGTGCCACTGGAAGGTGTCGAGACGGGAAAGAACTATGCTATGATAATCTCTACGTCATGCGGACTGTGGCGCTACATGATAGGCGACACGGTGAGGTTTACCTCGAGGAAACCATATAAATTTGTCATCACTGGCAGAACGAAGAGTTTTATCAACGCCTTTGGTGAGGAACTCATCGTGGACAACGCAGAGAAAGGACTGCAGTATGCCTGTCAGCAAACAGGGGCACAGGTGCGTGAATATACTGCTGCACCCGTGTTTAGGGCAGAGGGTGTGGTGCCCCACCATCAGTGGCTCATAGAGTTTACTAAGGAACCAGAAAGCATAGATGAGTTTGCTACTATACTCGACCGTAAACTGCAAGAACTCAACAGCGACTACGAAGCAAAGCGATTTAAGGATATCAACATGGTGCGCCTGAAGATAGTGAAGGCACGCAAAGACCTCTTTGACGACTGGCTTCGCAGCAAGGGCAAACTCGGTGGGCAGCACAAGGTGCCACGACTTGCCAACACGCGAAAACACATAGAAGAACTCTTGAATGTTGAATAAATTGACGCATATATTTTCCATACCCTTGGGGATGGATGTACTCAGGACAGGGTGGGGGTCGCTCCTTCTCCTCTTGTGTGGAGTGGTAGGGGAGACTCTTCTCTCCTCCTGTGCTCGCATGGGGCATCCCGACGGTGGATGGTATGACGAGAGACCGCCACATGTAGTAGGCGCTGAGCCAGAGGAGAATGCTACTAATGTGACGAGTAAGAAGATTGTAATAAGTTTTGATGAGTACATAAAACTCGAGTCGGCACATGAGAAGGTGATGATATCACCACCACAGCACGAACAACCCGAGATAAAGGTGACGGGCAGAGAGATATATGTGAACCTGTTGGACTCACTGCTACCCAACACTACCTACACCATAGACTTCAGCGATGCCATACTCGACAATAACGAGAGCAACCCCATGGGCAACTACACATATACCTTCTCCACAGGTGATACGATTGATACTCTGGAGGTAAGCGGATATGTGCTCGAGGCAAAGAACCTCGAACCAGTAAAGGGCATACTCGTAGGACTCTATGCCGACGGCGACAGCGTAATGCGACGTGTGGCAAGGAGTGATTCGCGTGGACATTTCGTGATACGTGGCATAGCACCTGGCGGTTACACCGTCGGTGCAGTACAGGATGCTGACGGAGACTATCGTTTCACGCAGCGTAGCGAGAAGATGGCATTCAGCCACGACATCATAGTGCCCACCAGCAAACCTGATACGCGCCAGGACACCCTATGGCAAGATAAAGATCATATCAAGGACATCACCATCACGGGATATACCCATTTCCTGCCTGATGATATAGTGCTGAGAGCCTTTGACCATAAGGCTACGGAACGTTACTTCCTTAAGGCGGAGCGTAAGGACGAACGATACTTTACACTATACTATACAGCACCAGTCGATGTTCAGTACAAGAAGCCTCTGCCTCAGCTCCGATTGCTCAATGCTCCCTCCCATCTCGGTAGGGACTGGGGAGTGGCTGAACCTTCAGTCAATGCTGACACAATAACATACTGGTTACGTGACACAGCATTGGTAAATCAGGATACGCTGAGACTTGAGATGCAGACATACATCACCGATACGCTCGGTGTGCAGCGACTCACTACCGACACCTTGGAAATCCTCGCCAAGACACCGTATGCCAAGAGGCTGAAGAAGCTACAGAAAGAAAAAGAGGAATGGCAGGAAGACCTTGCTAAACGACTGCGCAGGGCAAAGCCCGATGAGGTGGTGGATACCTTGATGCCGCGCAAGATGCTTGATGTGAAGTATTCATTTAATGCACCAATGATACCTAATGGAAGTATCGTGGTCGGAATGCCATCACCCTTGGAGAGGTTTGATACAACAGCGGTGCATCTCTACGTGAAGCGTGACTCCCTACTGGATGAAGTGCCCTTTGTCATAACGCCAGTAGTGAACAGACGCTGCGAGATATTCACCGACTGGCAGCCAGGTGCCACATATTCACTTAAGGTGGATTCACTCGCTTTTATAGATATATATGGTACGGAGAGTGGAAAATACGAGAAGGATATTCAGGTAGGCAAAATGGAGGATTACGGTTCGCTATTTGTTAACGTGACGGCATCCCTCCCCGTTATTGTCCAACTGCTCAATGGTCAGGACGACGTGGTGATGACATCGCCTGCTACTGACGGCACGGCGGAGTTTTACTATATCACGCCAGGTACTTACTACCTGCGTGCCATCATCGACAGTAACGGCAATGGTGTATGGGATACGGGTGACTACTTCGCTGACTGCCAGCCAGAGGACGTATATTACTGTCCTGACCCAGTGGAGTGTAAAGCAAAGTGGGATATCACCAAGACATGGAACCCCACCGCCAAACCTCTATACCAGCAGAAACCGTCGGCTATAACCAAGCAGAAACCTGATGCAGCAAAAACTATCAAACAACGCAATGCAGAGCGTGCACGCAGCCTTGGAATAGAACTGCCGGCATACCTTAGATGAGATTGAAAATTGAAGATTGAGAATTGAGAATTATGATTACCATACCTTTTTGTAAGAAGCATAAACAGGATAAAGATGGAAGTACAGGCAGGTTTGTTCGCTTAGTGCTTCTGCTGGTGATTTTCAATTTACAATTTTCAATTTTCAATTCTGTAAGGGCGCAGAGTCAATGCGAGTATAAGATTACGGCATTCGCTGATAGCGAGACCATCAACTATAATCTCTATTTCAATTGGCAGTTTATATGGATAAAGGCAGGCACGGCATCGCTTACGACTAATAAGAAAGAGTACAAGGGAAAGCCAGCCTACACCACAAGCCTCGTGACATCATCATCGAAGAAGGTAGATCGCTACTTCATGATGCGCGATACTATCATGAGTATCTTCTCCGACCGTCTGGTGCCACTATACTACAGAAAGGGTGCACGCGAGGGCAAGCGATACTATGTCGATGAGATGTGGTATTCGTATGGCGACGGGAAGTGTCACACTACTACACGCCATACCCACGATGATGGGCACAAGACAGCAGAAAAACACACCTACAACCAGTGCATGACCGATATGCTGCACGCCTTTCAGCAGTTTCGCAATATCGACACATCGGGATGGAAGAAAGGACAGTCACGCAACCTCAGTATAGCGGGAGGTTCCGAAATAGTAAAGGCACGTCTGTTCTATCGCGATGACAAGACGGTGAAAGGCGACGATGGCAAGAAATATCCCTGCTATGTCATTTCATATATAGAAAAGGATGGCAAGAAAGAAAAGGAGATAGTCCGCTTCTTTGTCACCAAAGACAAACGCCATATCCCCATACGCCTCGACCTCTTCCTTAAGTTTGGTTCAGCAAAAGCTTTCTTTAGTTCGATGAAATAACATATTTTACCCTTCAATTACCATGCTTTTTAGTTAAAAAGCGAAGGATTAACAACTTTTAACTTAATAATATTCCCTGTGGTGCAAATTTTTCTTAATTTTGCACTGCTATACGTATGCTAAAACGATAAATCATTAATACTAATCATAAACTATTAAACTATGTCTGAAAAAACAAAAAACGTACGCTATGCGCTCGTGGGAATGCTGTTGCTATTCTGTACAGCACTGCAGGCGCAGACAGTCAGCGGTAACGTGAAGGATGCCACAGGCGAACCTATTATCGGAGCTACGGTAATGGAGCAGGGCACTCAGAACGGTACTGTAACTGACTTTGACGGTAACTTCACCATTACGTTGAAGGGAAAGAGCCATAAACTCGTATTCTCATACGTGGGAATGGTTAACCAGACTATCGATGTTGCAGGCAAGTCTTCTGTAAACGTCAACATGAAGGACGATGCTCAGATGCTTGACGAGGTAGTAGCAATCGGTTATGGTACAGTCCGCAAGAAGGACCTTACAGGTGCTGTTGCACAAGTAGGAGCAAAGCAGATTGAGAACATACCTGTAACAGATGTTTCGCAGGCTCTTCAGGGTAAGATGTCTGGTGTAAACGTTACTGTGGCAGATGGTGCTCCTGATGCAGAATCTACTATCCGTGTACGTGGTGGTGGCTCTTTGTC
The DNA here is from genome assembly GCA_017642485.1 of Prevotella sp. Lineage (GTDB taxonomy): Bacteria > Bacteroidota > Bacteroidia > Bacteroidales > Bacteroidaceae > Prevotella. Next base: position 23,843 of record JAGCPC010000117.1, read on the forward strand.
ACAGGACAACTCACCACTTTACATTGTTGATGGCTTTGAGGTTGCTGACATCAGTGATATCGCTCCATCAGAGATTGAGACCATCGACGTGCTGAAGGATGCTTCTTCTACCGCTATCTACGGTGCTAAGGGTGCTAACGGTGTCATTATAGTAACGACAAAGAGTGGTACTGATGCTCGCATTCCAAAGATCAATTTCAACGCAAGCTGGTCATGGAAGAAGGCTGCTAAGTTCCAGAAGGTTCTCTCTCCGTATGACTACGCAATGGCAAAATACGAGATGACGACAGGTTCTACCAATAATCCTACAACCTATGGTAAGCGTAACGGTTTGGGATTCTACAATGACCTTGACATCTATAGAAGCGTAGCTGGTATGGATTATCAGGATGAGATATTCGGACGTACAGGATTCCAGCAGATGTACAATGTTAACATTGCTGGTGGTACGAAGATACTTCAGTACAACGTAACATACGCTCATGATGATCAGGATGCCATCATGTTGAATTCTGGTTCAAGCAAGAACAATATCAGTGGTAAGTTGAAGTGGAAGCCAAACAAGTACATTGCTGTTGATGCAAGTGTACGTCTGTCTTATCAGAAGGTTAAGGGCTTGGGTTCTGGTGCTGACACCAACGAGTCTAATGCAGCTACGAGTATCGTTGCAAACTCAGTGGCTTATTCTCCTATAGCAGGTGTATCCATTGATGATGACGATGAAGAGCTACAGCAGACAAACACATACTCTCCACTCCAGCGTCTGTTGGGTACATACAAGAAGGTGACCAACAACAAGCAGACCTATAACATTGGCTTTACATGGAAGCCTTGGAAGCACTGGTCATTCAAGACTGAGTTCAGCTACAATCACAACAACAAGATTACTGATCAGGTGTGGACGGCTGAGGCTACTACGAGTGCAAAGACATATAAGGGTTCTGCACAGTCTCGTTACTATGAGGACAAGAAGAAAGGCTGGACATCGAAGAACTATGTTACTTACGACAATAAGAAGCTCTTCGGTGGTCGTGACAATATCAACGTAGTTGCAGGTTTTGATATTCAGAGTACTTCAGAAAAGACCAGCGAGGACTTTAGGGCTGGTTACAACTATAATACAACGGATGAGATACTTGCTCATAGAGGAGAGGCTGCAAACTTCCTGCCTATAATCCTCGGTGAGGTAGAGGATGACAACATGAAGTCATTCTATGGACGTTTGAATTACATATTGAAGGAGAAGTATCTGCTCACCTTCACCATGCGTGCCGATGGCTCTTCTAAGTTTGCCAGTGGCAATCACTGGGGATTCTTCCCTGCTGGTTCTCTTGCATGGCGTGTGTCAGACGAGAAATTCCTGAAGGACAGCAAGTGGATCTCTAACTTGAAACTTCGTCTGTCTCTCGGTATGGCAGGTAACAACCGTATTAAGTCAGGTCTGCTCTATACAACATACTCTGCAGCGAGCAACTCTTCAGCGACACCATACTTTACGAATGATGTTCGCTCACAGATGTATGAAAAAACCAGTACCGCCCTCTATAACGACAACCTGAAGTGGGAGACGACCATAACACGTAACTTCGGTATTGACTATGGTTTCTGGAAGGGTCGCATAAACGGTTCTCTTGAGTTGTATTGGAACACTACTAAGGACCTGCTGATGGCTGTTACAATTCCTGCTAACAGTGGTTCTACGACACAGTATCAGAACTTTGGTAAGACTTCAAACAAGGGTGTTGAGCTTTCGTCTAATATCGTAGCATACGACTCTAAGAAGGTTACCATCAATGCAAACTTCAACATTGCTTACAACAGAAACAAGATTGAGGAACTGAGCGAGTATGCTGGTCAGTGGCAGAGTTCAAACTTTGCCGGCAGTAAGGTTTCTAACTATGAGGAGTTTAAGACTGTTGCAGGTGGCGCCCTCGGTGAGGTTTGGGGCTATCAGACAGATGGTTTCTACACTCCTGTGACATACGATGCAGATGGTAACTATGTAAGCGGTCAGATTAAGTATAATGGTTCTTCTTGGGAACTTGATCCTGACTACTGCACAAATGAAAGTTACAAGAGTCTTGGAGGTATCCTTTATCCTGGTCAGCTGAAACTTAAAGATGCTGACGGTGACGATAGCTTCGACCTCGTAGGTGACAAAGTAAAGCTTGGCAACACGGTTCCAACATGGACTGGTGGTTTCGGTGGTGACGTTACTTGGAAGAATACATGGGGTAACATTGATGCTACCGTATTCTTCAACTTTGCTCTCGGACACCAGATTCTCAATGGTACACGTCTTGTCAACTCTTATGCAAGCAGTACCAACATGAGTTATAATCTCATTAACGACTTTAAATCAGGAAACTACTATTCATGGGTTGATCCTGCAACAGGTTATAACCTTGGACGTCCTAATTCAGATGTTATAACCTATTATGGTTCTCAGCAGGGGGTACAGGATCGTCTTGCAGAGATCAATGCAGGCAGGACTCTCTATAGCCCTATCGCTACTACAAAGATGCTGATTATCAGTGACTGTGTAGAGGATGCAAGCTTCCTGCGACTGCAGAATGTAACGGTAGGTTATTCTTTCCCAAAGAAACTGGTGAAGAAGATGCATCTATCAAATCTTCGTGTATATTTTACAGGCTACAACCTCGCATGCTGGACAAAGTACTCTGGAGCCGATCCTGAGGTGGATGTATGCTCTAAGAAGAACCCAATGTGCCCAGGTGTAGATTATTCTGCTTATCCTAAGACACGTTCATTCGTAGCAGGTCTTAATGTGTCATTCTAATAATTAAGGAGGAAAACAAATGAAATATAACAAAGTAATATATGTTCTGCTCTTTGGCGCATTGACACTTACAGGGTGCAGTGATTTCCTTGAGCCCGATTCTGAATACAAGAGGACTCCGGAGCAGGTGTTTAATTCTGTCGAGGAGACGGAACTGAAGTTGAATGGTACATACGGACTGTTGACAGGTAACATCTATTCAACCTATCTGACCACAATATTCTGCAACAACTCTGATGTAGAGCTCGTTGACGAGGGTAAGGATACAAAGATTGATGTGGATAACTTCCGTGGTTACATGAACTATGTGAATATGTCTGGTGCAAAGTCATACAGTGCTATCACTACACTGTGGAACAATGCATATGCTATCATAGAGGATTGTAATGAGATAATCGATGGTATCAACAAGAGCAGTATCAAGGATGATGCCAAGATGAAGCAGTACCTTGGAGAGGCTCTTGCCATACGTGCCTTGATGTATATGGAGATTACACGTCTGTGGGGTGATGTGCCTCTGATGATGGAACCTGCGAAAGCTGACTTGAGCAATGTCTATACGGGTAAGGTTGACAGAGACTATATACTCGACAAGATGCTTGAGAGCCTTGAGGAAGCAGAGGGCTATCTGGATGGTACCACGAACAACTCACGCCACGTGACAAAATACTTTGCAGAAGCTCTCTACGGACAGATAGCACTGCAGCGTTGCGGTTATGCTATTCGTGAGCCACAACGTAACCAACCTTATGCAGAGGTAGGTTACGAAGGATATGTCAATGCAAATGCAGATGCAGATGTGCGCAAGACTCTCTCTGATGAAACCTATCCAACCATGCGTTGCTCTGACGAAGTTCGTAATGAGATATACGCAAAAGCAATCGTTAAACTCAATGATGTTATACAGAACGGAGGTTACCAGCTTGTACAAAGTTTTGAACAGTATTGGACAGACGTAAACCTTCGCAAGGATGATATCAGTGAGAATATCTTCGAGATTCCTATGGGCTTCAACGTAAGCAGTGAATTGGGTTCTACAATAGGTGTAAAACTTAATTGGTCTTCATCAGAGAAGCACAATTCATACGGTGTAGGCAATTCTGCTTATCCAAAGCTTGCACTGCCTCTTTATGACAGCTATGAGAAGGATGACGATGGAAATTGTATTGATACACGTCGTGATGTTACTTGTTCTCTCGTGACAGTGGAGAACCTCACAGCAGGAGAAGCTAATCCTGCGGATGGTAAGGTTGACGCAGATAACGAGCGAGTTTATGAAAAGCCAATAGGTGACCATCCATTCAATATTTATCCTTCAAAGTGGGATGCACGCAAACTCTATGAGTTGTCAAATGGATGGGCTCAGCAGAACAGCAGTGTGTCAGCAAAGTGGAACTATGGTATTCGTGCCGTACGCATGCGTCTGCCACAGGTTCTTCTCTACTATGCAGAGATGTATAATGAGCTTAACAATGTAGGCGCATTGCCTGAAGGAATTACCATGACAGCTATAGAAGCTATCAATATGGTTCATAAGCGTGCTACAGGCAAGGACGCAGAGATTTCTGGCGATTACGAAGATGTCTTCAACGCTATAGTTGACGAGAACAAGTGGGAGTTTGCAGGCGAGGGATTCCGTAAGTTTGACCTCATCCGTTGGAACCTGCTTGCATACAAGACACTTGAGATGAAGGAAACTTATGCCAAGAATTTCAAGGCTGACATATATGCTAAGGACGTAAGTTACGATTATGACTACTATTGGATGTATGGTCAGGAGCAAACAGAAGACAAGAGTTGTCTAAGAATAACCAAGATGTATATCTATAATTCTGACAACACGGACGATGCTATGGTACAAGGTGGAACAAGCGGATTTGGCACCAAGATGGACAACTATAATAAGGGAAAATCCGTTGACAACCTTGACAAACACCTGCCAATGATTAGCATGGGACTTGTTGGTAAGGAGATTACAACGAAGGGATTCCCAGGTATCGTTGAGCCTACAGAGGGTGGTGTAAAGAACCGTTATCTGCTTCCTCTAACCAACGACATCGTCAATAACTCTAACCACATATTGAATAATTCATACAATTTCTAATTCATAGATAGAGAACAATTATGAAGACAAGGAAATATATATCATTCATCGTTGCTGTTCTCGGTATAGGATTTTTCTCAGCCTGTACCGACGGCAACGACTGGGGCATTGACGGGGCATCCAATCGTGTAATGACTCCAAAAATATCTTCCGTAAAAGGCGGTGAGGGTGCTTTGGATGTATCCTTTACCTCTTATGGCGGTAATGCTTACCTGATAGAGGTTAATGAGAATCCTTTCTCGATTACAGACCTTGACGGAGATGTACAGGAAGGTTCTATAACCGCTATTGTAACAGGTTCTCCTGGTACTATATCAGGTCTGAATGGCTATACAGACTACTATGTGCGTATGCGCTCGCAGTCAGATTCCAAGACTCCTTCCCATTGGTATTATTATGCAGAAAGCAGCGGTACTCTGAAGACTGCACAGACATTAGGCTTGCAGATACTTGAGGAAGTTACTGACGAAGACCGTCAGGCTGAGGCTATCACTGTACGTTGGATTGAAGGATATGCGCCTACCTCTATCACCGCAACCTACTTGAACGGTGAAGAAAAGGCGGTGATTTCTTATCCTCTTGATGATGAGGCACGAGCTAACCGCACATTCACTTGCACAGGACTTACGCCTTCTACCATCTATGCTATACGCATATACAATGGTGAAGAGTGTATAGGTATGAGGGAAACTAAGACCCTCAAGGCTCCTCCTGTTGCAGACTTTACCTACACTGTTGAAGGTGATGTGATAGACCAGACAATAATGGACAATGTAGCTGCTCAGGCGAAGGAGAATGCCGGTGGTGCAGACATATATGCTGCAACGTTCATTATTCCTGCAGGTAAAGAGGTTAGTGTCACCGCTGGTACTAAGGGAGTAGTTGTTCCAGCAGGTATGACGGTTTACTTCTATGGTGCTGAAAGTTCTGACAATGTCAAGGGTACTCTTGTGTTCCCATATCAGCTTGACATTTCGGGCAACCATGGTGAGATAAGCTTCGATAACCTCAACATTACAGCACCTGGTGCAGGTTCAAACAAGTATATCATAAACCAGACGAATGCTTCCTCTACTGGTAACATTACGTTCACTGGATGTAACATATACGACGTAAACTGTGCTGTAATACGTACTCAGGGTTCTAATGCTGTTAACATCGGTACAGTTACGATAGATGATTGCGTAATCTCTAATCAGGGAACAATGAACCAGAGTTATGGCTACGTTGTCAATGCAGGCTGTACTGGTGGTACAATAAGCGAGGTTGAGATTACTAACTCAACATTCAACACCTGTACCGTAGGTATTGTAAATAACAACACCAAGAATGCTTATTACATCTCTAAGGTGAATATATCAGACTGTACGTTCTACAACTGTATAGGTAGTGGATATTATCTTGTCAATGCAGGTAAGGATGCTTCAAGTACGTTGCTGCCTACGGACATTACAATAAGCAATGTAATAGTTGGTAAGTTGTACAACGCTGCAGCAAAGGGTTATCAGACTGGTGGAACCCTTACGTTGGATCATTTCTATCAGACCAGTGGAACCAAGTTTGGCGGTGGCTCATTCAAGTCCGCTGATGATGGTTTGAAACTTGACTGGAGAACAGGTCAGTTCACTGATGAAGAGATGTTTGAAGATCCTGAGAACGGAAACTTCACGCTAAAGCATTGGTTCGAGCAGACTTCTGCAGATGAGACAAAGGGTCAGCAGTTTGACATCTATGGAGACCCACGTTGGAAGCAGGAAACTGCTGACGATGAAGGTTCTGATGAAGAAGAGTAAGAATTCGTAAATAAAATGAAAAAGCCCTTGTATCAAGATAGAACCTTGGTACAAGGGTTTTTGTTAAAAAGAAATACATATATGATGAAGTTATTATCTTTAGAAACATTAAAGGTCTTTTCGTCCTTTATGTGTATAGTATGTGGCAGTATGATGCTGGCTTCATGCGGTGGTGGCGACGATGATGGAGGTAATACAGGCGGTGGTGGCACTAATTCCATTCCTGTGAAAACAAAATCTCGTTCGTTGGCTTTCCCTGGTGCGGAAGGCAGCGCCTCAACCATAACAGGTGGTGCCATAGCAGGTAGCAGCGTATATATTGTGACTAATACAAACAATTCGGGTACAGGCTCTCTCCGCGATGCTGTGTCAGTAAGTGGCAGAACCATAGTCTTTGCCGTTTCAGGTACCATAAATCTTGAGACAAACCTTAACATAGTAGCAAAAAACCTCACCATAGCGGGACAGACAGCACCAGGCGACGGTATATGTGTGGCAGGATACCCTGTAAAGATCACCAACTCGGAGAATATCATCGTACGCTACATACGCTTCCGTCTCGGCGATCAGAATGTTGACCAGGCGAACTTTGATGCTGACAGTGGCGATGCCCTTGAGGTAAAGGATAGTAAGGATATCATGATAGACCACTGCTCTATGTCATGGTCAACAGACGAGTGTGCCTCTTTCTCACGTGTAGAAAACCTCACGGTGCAGTACTGTATAATATCTGAGAGTCTGAAGCTGTCAGGACATTCCAAGGGCAATCATGGCTATGGAGGTATCTGGGGCGGCAAGAATGCCACTTATCATCACAACCTGCTTGCTGACCATGACAGTCGTAATCCACGTTTTGACCACCAGTACGTAGCAACAAAATCATATATGGGAACCATAGATTACGTCAATAACGTGGTGTATAACTGGGGTGGAAACTCAGCATACGGAGGCGAGGGCTGTGATGCTTCCTTCTACATCAACATGATAGGCAACACTTACATCCCTGGCAACAATTCTACGAGTCATCCTAACCGATTGCTGGAGATGACGTCGTCATGCGATAATTGCGTGAATAGTTCCACTTCTAAGAGTTGTCACCCAGGTTATTTCTATATCAACGGCAATACTGTTAATGGAGTGACAAACAAAGACTGGGATGGCGTAGATAATGTGAAAAGTAGTTACAAACTTTCATCTCGTTATACTACAGGACTTACTCCTTATATATCCAGTCTAGAGACAGCTGTAGAGTCATATACCAATGTCCTTGATTTTGCTGGTGCTTCATACAAGCGCGATGCTGCGGACAGCCGTATAGTAAATCAGGTAAAGAACAATACTGGAGCTATAATCAACAGGGTGTCTGATGTGGGAGGATATCCTGTTCTAAACAGCGAGACTGCTCCAGACGACCTTGACAAGGATGGTATGCCTGATGAGTGGGAAGAGCAGCAGTTGGCAGCACTGGGTGTTACAGGTAAAACGTTTAGGGACTTCAAACCCAATGTCTATAACATCACGGGTAAATACACCAACCTTGAGGTGTATCTTAATTCCCTCGTGACAGGTACCTTCCCTTCAGGGGCAGGTGCTTCGGAGATAAAGTAAATGTTATTACAATTAAATTTACAGAGGCTATGTTTCCATATGCGGAAGCATAGCCTCTGCGTGTGGAAGCAATGCATCCGCAGATGGGTGCTTAGCGACCGCACGCTGAGGAATACGGACACAGGGAGTAAAAATCAACCAAACAGGGTGGACTTTCATTGCAAAAGTTCACCCTGAATTGTTTTTACATCTATTATATAGAAATAGAATTATATCTTTGCAGACAAATGATAGATAACAGATAATAGATGATAGA
>JAGCPC010000118.1 GCA_017642485.1 Prevotella sp.
ATCCTCATCGCCTTCTATCCAGCTACCGTAGTAGTAATCAAAGGTATCGAGCGTAAAGGGGGCAATAATCTTAGCTGTGATACCGTCAAGGAAGTTGGCTCATGTGACATTATCAGCAAATGTGTTACTACTGCAAGAGTTTCCTACGGAGTTGTTCTGGAAATATTGTCCTACGGAATTGTTGCTAAACCAGTTTCCTACGGTATTGTACTGGAATGAGTATCCTACGGAGTTGTAACGGAATTCGTTTCCTACGGAGTTGTTATAACCATTACTACCAACATGGTTGCCGTAAACACTACCGCTGATAGCCCAGTTACGGTTTTGTGTCTCAAACACGTTACCATAGCAGTCTGAAAAAGATGTACCACCAGCGGTAATATTATTCAGCTGCTGCTTCTTGTCAACGAAATATGCCTTTATCTCGTTATCATGTACCTTAATAGCACTCTGTGACATCTGATAGATAGAGGTGTCCTTGCTCGTTGTGCCACTGAGGTAGTCGAATGTGTAACGGTACACAGCAGTGGTACTCAGTGTCGCACCACTTGGGTAAACCATGCTGGAGTTCTGAATATCCGAGAAGCCCAGATACTGGTTCACAAGGTCGGTAGCTGTTCCCTTGATTGCCGTTATCTTATAACGAGCAAACATGATGTTCTTGAAATCGTAGGGGCATTCGTTGCCGAATTCATCCTGCATGTAGTATATAACCCCCTTGCCGTTTGTGGCATCTGCCCATGCAAAGCGGTTGGTATCATTGTCAAGGCAATACTTCAACTTCCAACCTTCCAATTTGCAATTCTGGAAGTAGGTATCATTCTCATGCGCAATAGCAAAAGCTTCCTCACTCAGCAAGTTCGTTGACAGGGCTATTACGATGACATCAAAGGCATGTCCAGCACTCTGCGTTCCCGATGCTGCAGTCGTAGTCACGAAGTCCGTAATGCGGTATGTCTGACCCTGCGTCAGCGTACCGTTGCTACGCATTGTTGCAAGTTCCTCGTAGGTGAGCCCTATCGGTACCACCTGGTCCAATGCTTCCTTAACGGTCAGTTGCCTTGCCTTGTCAAACAATACATGATTGGCGTGGGTAACGGGGTAATAACGCGTGTTGCCGTTACTCATCGGTTGTGGTTGAATTTTCTGTGTCATAATGTTATACTGTTTTTGGTTATGTCTTATGCTTCTTCCTCGAAAATCTGCTCACTTTCAGCCTCCTGTGAGTCCACCTCTTCGTAGTTCTCGATCGAGTCATCAGTGCCGAGATCCATCGCGGTTCCCATGTAGAAACCGTCTGCTTTGCGGCTGAAGCCTTTGCCGCTGGCTGCAATGTAGAAATTTCCTTCGTTTGTCATAATCTTCAATATACTATCTGGTAATCACTGGCTAAATCTTCACTCGGTATGTTCACTGTGCGACGGTTGTTCTCTGTTCCTGACTTAAATATGGTGAGATACCGTATGGGGTTTGAGCTGGACGTGGTACCCGTGGAACTTACATCAACATATTCTCCGTAGAATGTTGACTTATATACGTATGACTTCTGTATGTTGCTGTTGTTGCACATTACACAAGTGCATACCTGGAAGTGATTGGCAACAGTAAGACCATCCGTAAATCTGATGAGATTGGCATTCACACTGGTACCTCCTGTAAAATTCGATACACTTACGAAGCAGTTGTAGTTCGTCTGGTTGCCACAATAGAAGTTGTAGCACTCAAAGATGAATCTGTTACCAATGAAAACACCCATCGCCTCTATATTGTGGCATGATACAGTCAATACGTTATCTTCCGTCCTGCCCTTGAAAGTCAGGTTGTTACTTCCTATGCCGTACCTGTTGTTATAGACTCTCGTCCCACGAGTAACTGTGTGCGTTATGAACTGCAGGCGGAACTTACCTTCCCTTCTCCATGACAATATGGTGTTGTGCATGGTGTACCATTCATAGGTATTTTCTTGAGTCCTGAGTGTCTTGTGGCTTGACGAGTCTGTCATTACGCCACCGTCCAAGGATGAGAATGTATATCTGTATGCTGTTTCCGACCCGTCAGAGGAATATGGGATAAACAGCAGGTTCTTGAAGTCGTAGTAGCACTCGTTATAGTTTTCGTCTTTCATGTAGAAGATAACACCCCTACCTACCTGCTCTGTACCAGTTATGGCAGTACCAATACTTTCTTCTGTGATAGAATCGATAACTATATTGTCACCATCCTCAACTTCTTTTCTGTTGGAATATACGGTACCCTCTTCCTCGTTATACCACTCGAAATGGTAAGGGTAATCATCGATGATGCCGTAATTTATGCCATGGTAGTAATACTTCACTGAACCAACTTCTATATAAGGTATAGTGTCACACGCCCATTCAAAGCGGTTGGCATCATTATCGAGGCTGTACTTAATCTCCCAGGCAGCAAGGTTGCACTCCTGGAAGTATGTATCGCCGTCATGGGGGATGGCATGTGCATTCTCGTTCAGACTGCGCGCACTGTCTGCCGTAACAATAATGTCAAACCGATGACCTGCAGATCTCGTACCTTCCACTGCCGTAGTGCACATGTAATCCGTTATGCGGTAGCTGTTTCCTGGAACAAGCCCGCCACTGTCGCGCAACGCCTTCAGTTGCGCCCATGTAATGCGTGTCACGTCGCCAAGTTTATTCAGCTTAGATTTATCGCTGGCGCTCATCATTCCGCTTGCCGATGTCGTAGCCTCTGCCTCACCGAAGGCTCTGAGCAGGTCTTCAGGTGCCGAGTTGGCATTGTATCGTGCACAGCATTTATATCCACTGTTACCAGTCTGATACACCAGATACATAGCTCCCTGTCCACTGTGAGCATCATCACGATGGTAGCAGCAGAAAGCCACAACCTCTGTAGTATCACCCTCTGTAGCTTCTGGATCAAAGTCGCTGTCCAGCATGTCGAATGTGCGACCGTGCACTGGCTTGCCATTGTAGGTGTAGTAACTGCCCAATGGCAATATGCTCTGCCCCACTACCATGTAGTCCTTCAGGTCAACGCCTGCATCATCAGCCTTCCCGTTCAGCACATCGATGAGACCCTCCACGCTACCCAAAGGTATCGTGTCATCCTTGTGCCACATGCTATCTATGAAGTTGCCGAACTGCTGTTCCGTGGGGTATGCCCCCGTCCTGAAGTAATTCTTCAGTGTATTCCTGCTTACCTTTGCCATGTTATCTTGTTTTAGTTCTTTGCTTTTATTATATATGCCAGCACATAGTATGGTGGACGGTTCTCGTGCGCCTGAGCCGCATTCTGAGCTGGGTTCTGCTGTACTGTTATATCATGCGTGTGGTCGAGTACTGAAGATGTATTTCTCGTTCCGCCCATTATAGTGTCGCCGCCGGTACCATGATAAACACCATCCCTGCCTGTTTGTATGTCTATTGTATGGCTATGACCGCCAGCAGCACCTACACTCACCTCATGCCCATGCGCAGGCAGTCCGCTTTGCGCTGCCGTCAGTGTCACATCCTTGGCTCCGCCAGTCTTGCCCAGTGTCGAGTCTTCGCCTGATGCTGTGCGTCCACAAACAAACCTGCCTTCAAGGTTTGGCACGCAGAACTGGGTTGCGGCATCAACCTGTGCATGACCCTCCATAGAGTCGTATGTGTGACCTATCACATCGAATAGGTCAGAATACTCCTGTTGGCTTACCGCCTGACCATTGCACAACAGATACTTGTTAGGGATGGTACTGCCAGCAAATATCTCTACCGTTCCTACTGGTACTCCCTGCAGACCTGATATTGCGTCTTGCAACAATGCTACCGTGGCAGCCAGTCCGCGATTGGTACGCCCATCGAGGTTCACAAAGTCACTCCATCTGTAAGTTTCTGCCTGGACTGTTCCCTGCCCAGCAGCAAGGTATCTTTTGTTGTATGCCTGGCTGTATTCGTGACCATCCGCAGTAACAGAGATATTCTCCGCCACCACGTGCATATATGCACCGCTACCTCCAATGAAGCGCAACACTTCACCACCAACATACACATACCCTTCAGTGCGAGTTGTGCCATTGCTTACACAACCACTGAGTATTACTTTGTCGCCCGAAATCTTTCCGAGCATTTCTACCATGCGTCTGTTGTCTGCGATATACTGCAGAGCCTCCATGTCGAACGGAAATTCCGTACCTGTCTGATAATTGCCTTCGTATTTATCCATATTCAACTATATACTATTATGTATTTCTTACTTGCCAACTTGTATGTGTTTATGACTGCACGCAGTTCCCTGCCTCTTGATTCCAATTCTATGGGAACATGAACGGCAAAGCCTACATCACCAGAAACCTCCCATCCACGGCGATATACCCTCAGTAGTGCTCCCCTTCGTGGTACGCGCAGTGTGTTAACCGTGCGACGCTTCAGTATCAGTGCCAGACTTGTGCTTTCATTGTCATCTATAGTGATGCGCCTCTGCTCCGCATCAAACTCATCATTGAGAACAGCCCTCAGATAACACGTCTGTCCGTTGTGCGTCAAGCGGTAGTTCTTCCTGGAACGGAAATCTCCAAAATTCTCTGACAGGGTGCCAAGAGGGCTAACAAATGCCCTGACCAAGGCAATGATACCTTGCCGTCTTAGGCACATCGGGAGTAGCAGCACCGCCAGTTTTCTATAGTCTATGTCATACTTCGTCATCATCATGAGTATGCTTCCAAGTCCATCTCAATTTCGTCAATAGTCATATATCCAGCATCTGGAGTGTACCTTACATTGATATTCTTCCAAGAAGACCCATCCTGAGGGCGGGCTTTACTCTCCGTTACCTCTGCTATCTTCACTCCGTCCAGGAGTTGCAACCTATCTACAAGTGCCATATTGGTATATTCTCCGTTGAATGGTAATCCCTGAATGTACTGCTTTACTGCTATTTCCACTCTGCTCTCTACTTCTGATGCAGACAGCATGGCATCGTAGAATATTTTCAATTTGCACTGGAACTGGTCTGCCGCCTGATTCACAATGTTCACCCTCACGCCTGCATCTTTTATCTCCTTGATGTATGCCTCGAATGCTGGCTGGGCTTCTACATCGTCGATGGGTATGAGCGTACCATTGCCATCCGTACCAGCTATCTTTATTGTCAGCAATGATGTGGCTTCATCCTCTGTGGCAGCAGCATACTTCACTACTCGTGCATCTTCTATCTCATCATCTGTCATATCCGATGTGTCATAGTAGTCAGCATCTTCAACAAGAGTGTAGCCCAGCATGAATTTCAGAGCCATGTCACGGTACCACTTGGGGCGGTGAGGCAGAATATCTTCTATCCTTGCATCCACATCTGACTTGTGTTCATCAAGTAGGCTTTCCAATGCCCATATTGCAACTGCCACGATGTATATCAAAATGCTTTCCATTGACACGGCTGAGAAGGTTGCACTGAAGTCTGCATCCTGCTCATAACCATATTTCTGTGCCAGTACAGAATCATGCATGAAGTTGTACGCTATCTCACGCTTTATTTCTTCAATCGTCCTTGCCATAACTGAGTTGGTTGTTTAACTGACTATGAAATCTATTCCCACTGCCATGTAGCCTATGCCTCCAAGGATGATGTCTTCTTCACCTTCGATGGTGGCAAGTGCCGTTGCAGGTTGCGTTCTCTGGGTTATAAACATCTGGCGAATATCGCGGCGCTTTACCTCCACGCACTCCAGTTCCTGACCGTTTGTGAGGTCAGCAGTCAGAGGCAGTCCATTTGCTATGGCGAGTGCCATCGCAGCCTCCATCGTACCTGCCGTCACTACTGCTATGTCAAGCAGTGTTTGCCCTATGCCAGTATTAGTTGTCATCTGTATTCTGCGTCTATCTTTATTTCCTTTGTCGTTATTGTAACAGAGTTGACTCGTTGCCCGTCCATCTCCATCTGTTCACGTATCTCGTGCCTCCATGCTGCAGGGTCGTAATCAAGCAACATATCGCTGATGCCACAGCCCACTGCGGGGCGTTCCTTCAATTCACCCTTGTGCATCGTTAGGATAACAGCCTGGTTCTGCCTTAGCGCGTCACCCACCACCATTCCCACGGCTATTTTGCCGTCTATTCCACGCTTTGTCTTGATGTCTATGTCGAAATCCTTTAGCTGTATTCCAATCATCTTAGTGTGTCACTGTTTTGTCTTCGTAATCATCTTTGTTCAGACTCTCTATCTGTGAGACGGGTGCGCTCGTAGGTCCGTGGACTCCAGTGTGCGTATGGCTGTTGAACGCCGTTATAACGTTGTTCAAACACTGCGTCAGAGCATCAATGTTTATCAGTCCGCCAAGCTTCCCCCCATTGATAGTGATGCTTTCCACTTCATCCACTGCCAAAACCACAGTTTGCGCCAGATCTCCGGATAGGCAGCCTATCGTCACTGCAGACCCAATCTTGGGCGTTACGAGCATTTGGCTTTCTTCATTTGGTGATTCAGATGCTCTCAGCCTTACGTCAGAGATTACCATTTCACCTACCTGCACGCAGCATGTTATGCCGCTTACTGCAGTAACGGTTCCCTGCGTTATCGTTATGTCCTTGCCTCTTAGGGCAAGCAGCCTGTTCAGCAGTTCACGATATTTGTCCATGAGTCTATGATATTCTGAATCCCAGTTCCACTTTTCTGCTCCCTCCTGATGAGGAGAATTCCGTTGTCACGGCATTGACAAAGTAGGTTCCATCCTTGCTTGGATAGTCTGCATCATGTATTGTGGCTGTGTCTCCTGGCACACACTCAGGAACGAGCCATGTTGTAATGCTTCCCTCATAACCATCGTAGTTACGGCGTTTCAACTCCGCCGCTCCTCGTTGCTTCATAGAAGCTTCATCTGAGGTTGCAGCTTTTACCTCAACCTTTTCGCCGCCAGGGGTTCCAACATTTATCTCCTTCACCTTGCCGTCTGGGGTGTTAGCCTTTACCACTATGCAGAGTTTCTTGTCTCTTGCGGTACGGTATGTCAATTCCTCCTTCTCGATGTTCTTGGAGAAGTCGTACTTGCGATTCCGACCCGTCACTTCGCCTGGCGGATGCACATGCAGTACACCGTCCTTCAGATATATGTCAGCTCCGCTTTCCTCCTGTACCTTTTTCAGTACATCATACCCTGATGCTGCTTTGATGACAAATTTAGAGTAGGTCCACTGGTAGGTACATTCCACAGAACTGGCAGCACCTGTTGTCTGACATACTTTTTTCAGCAAGTCCTGGACAGTTACATTCTTCAGTTCCTCATCTGGCATATCCTTACGGAAGAGGAACAAATCATCCTCGCAATACAACGTGAGATTGCCTCCATCGGTTGATATGCGCTGCAGGTAGCCTGTAAATTCCTCCTTAAGCCCAGTCTCCTTGTAACCCAGAAGAATACTAACCATGTTGCCACGTGTTATCTTGCTTTCCACGTCAAGTGCCACGTTGTATTCTGCGGCAGGCAGGGTTATTGTTGCTGTGTCGGCAAGCAGCTCCACAGAGCGGTGTATCTCCACTTTGTCAAGCATCCCCAGACGGTAGTTGCCAATCATTATGTCATAACACATGGTGTAGTACATTCTTATTCGCTGCTTAATAGTAACTGATGTACGTCATCGCTGTATGCCTGTATGCTGTAGTTCTGGTTTGCCATTCCGGATGTATAGGGTATATCCCATGAATCTATCACGAGGTGATTGATGTTGAAAGCCTCCAGCAGGGGGTTGAGAACATCAACTCGACCTTCCTCACACAGGCTGCGTAGTTTCTGCACGTCATCTTTGGGGTATTTCCCATCAACGTTCATCAGGATGCCATCGATTTTCACAGAGTAGTCATCCTGCGTCCAACGCTCCTTTATCGATCCGCGCACAGTGCCTTTGCTCACTTGGCGCTTCACTATGATGTTAGATCCGTTGACGGTAATCATAGGTTCCCAGGGGAACATCCAGTAGTCACCATCATTCTGACTCTTCATGCGCAATGGGAACTGCATAGGTATTCCAAGGGCGTTGGAACATATCATATCGCTGAGTTCCTCATCACTGGCAGACTTCACTGTATTGAAATCATCAGAATCAACATTAGCAAGAGCATCATGACGGAATAGCCAAAAGGGTGGCACCTTGCCCCCAAGCACGCGGAAAGCAAGGTTCTCCAAGGCAAAGCGTGTTGCCGTGCTTCCTATGCTATTTGACACATTGCGGCGTGTTCTCAGTTCTATGTCTTCGTAGGTTATTGCCATTGATTATTCCGTGCTGGTTGCTATTGCAAGTGAGCGGTTGAATGACTGGAGTATTATTCGTTCCAGTTCGCCAGTATCCATCTTGTCAGCCATTGTGACATTGATGTTGTCAAAGAACTTGCTGATGTGCATCGTTATCGATGTGTTACGGGTGCCGCCAGTGGCGATTGCCTCGGCTGTTTTGGCACTGCCACCCTTGCCGTCTTTCTTTCCAGGCTTGCCGTTGCCACTCAGGAAAGTCACTTCCTCTGTGGTCTCTGGGCTTCCTTTTGCGCCAGGCTTCTGTATCTTGGCGTTCTCCGTTGGATTCTTCCCCTCGGCTTCTTTCGCCTGCTGCTTGGCATTTTCCCTCTTGTAGTGGCTGTTAAGCAAAGGATTTACATTGCCAAACGTCTCTACGGTGTTCACCACGAGATTCTTGGTTGCCGTCCAGCCAGTAAGACCGTCAACGGCTTGCTTGGTCGCATCCCATGCACCTGAGAAATCGCCGTCAAAAAGCTTCGATAGTGCTTCGCCTATCTTGCCCACTGCACCGAGCATACCCTTCAGACGGTCCATCACGTATGTTCCAATCGCGCTGGCAAAGCCTTTCAGCGTGTCCCAAACCGTGAGCACCACCGCTCTGAAGCCTGCGAACTTGTTATAGGCATACACGATGCCTGCCACAAGTCCTGCAACGAGTCCTATAACCAAGCCTATAGGGTTGGCACTGAGTGCTATGTTCAGCAACCATTGACGATGCGACCAGAGCAGCGTTGCAATGCTGACAGCATTCTGTATGGCATGGTATGCCCCCAATGCGATATTGCAGAGATTGAAAGCTATCGTACCTGCACCAACAGCGATGGCGAGAAATCCCAGCTCATCTTTCCACTCCTTGATGAAGTCGATGACATCACCTACAACCTTGAATATCTTGCCAACACCAGAAAGTATAGGAGGCACGATTTTGTCAACCCAATCTACTAAGTCAAGCAGTAGAGGTTCAATGTGCTCAAAGAGTTCTGTTACCTTCAGCTGTATGTTGCCCACGAGTGTTGAAACCTTGCCTGAAAGTGTCTGCGAAAGGTTCTCCGAAGACTTGTAGAAGGCACCTCCCTCACTCGTGGCGTGTTTAATGGCAGCAGCTACGGCATCAAAACCTATTTGTCCTTTCTCTGACATCTCCTTCAGTTCGGCATAGGTCTTGCCTGTCATCTTCTCCAACTCCTTCAGGGGGTTGAAACCCTGGTTGATGAACTGAAGTAGATCCTGACCCTGCATCTTGCCGGCACTCGCCACTTGACCAAACACGAGTGACAAACCAGAGAGCCTGTTCTTGTCGCCCTGAGCAATGTCACCCAGCTGGCTCAGGTACCCGTTGACTTTCTCCGTTTCTACACCAAAGGTGAGCATCGTCTTGGCATTGCCAACTAAGTCAAGGTTACTATATGAGGTCTTGGAAGCAAGATTATTGATGTCCCCCAGAACCTTGGCAGCTTTCTCCTCATCGCCAACGAGCGTTCTGAAAGCAACACTTGTCATCTCTGCCTGACTACCCAATGCCGTCACCGCCCCAATTCCTGATGCTATCAGCGTGTAGGGATTGGTCAGGAACTGCATCCCTGGTATAGACATAAGGGATGACTTGAAATTGGAAAACGAGAAAGCTGCACGCAGACTTCCCCCAACCGAGTCCGCCTTCAGCCTGATGTCTTCAAGTTGCCTTGTGACACCACGCCCTACGGTGAGCACGTTGCCTTCGTCTGCCTGTAGCCTTATGAGAAATGATACAATGCTGTTCATGTCATCTTTCTGTCTTGTTTTCCATCTTACGGATGTCGTAGAGGTACCTCAGTGTCCATGCCCACTGTTTGTCGCTCAGTGTGTCAGGGTCAATGTGCATGTAGTACCTGAGAAGGGTGTCCATGAAGAGTACGTTGACATTTTCCTCTTCCTCCACACCTGGCACCTCAGCATCCGTCAGAGCTTTTTTATTTCAGCCTCCTTTACCTCCAGTATGGTTTCCATCTTCTGGGCAACGGCAAAGAAAAGCTGGTCATCTTCCTTGATTTCCTTGTCACCGTCAACCCACAGTTGGTTGAGTAGGGTTTCAAGCACTTGGATCTTATCTTCCTTGATGGTGCTTACGTAACTGAGGTCACGGCGGGTAGGGCGGCGCAGTACGCAACTCTTACCATCGACGGTAATCTGGAATACTTCACCGTGCTTTTTCTTCCATCCCGCTATCTGTTCCTTTGTGATCTTCATTTGAATGATGTTTTAATGAGGTTCAAACAATGTCAGAGGGCTTTCTTATCCAGGAAGATGAACGGAAGGGCTTTCTCTTGGAACTTGTCACCTTGCTTCCATTCTGTATTATCCTCTGTTATCTCCACACCAATGAGGGTGTCAGTGACAATGGCGTCACCTTTGCTGGCATTGCCATAAGCAACAGTAATATTGAAGGAAGCATCAAGAACGTCACCACCTGCAGCCTTTCTCAGGGCTTCGTACTCGCTCTGCAGAAGGGTAATCTCACCATCATAGGTTTTGTTGCCTTTCTGTATGCTATGAGGTTTGTTGCCTTTGGCATACAGAGCCTCCTTTTCCTGTTTGCTGGAGTATTTAATTCCACGCAGTCCTGTCACAAGGCGACCTGCCATAACGGCCTTCACATCTGACCATTCGTATTCTCTTGAATTAAACATTTTTCCTGCTGTTTTTAAGAGTTAGTAACTAAGAAGCCAAGGTTCACGTCAATGTAGCGACCATAGCCATAAGGACGCACCTTCAGCGTAACGAGTATCTTGGACGTAGCCAGCACATTCTGCTTCTCGTCGATGTAGCACTTGCAACCCTCGCCATCATCGGTAGAACTGAGTTCGCCATTGGCAGTCATCTGACGATTGATAGCATCCTCCACTGACTGTTGACAGTCCTTGATTACTGCTGTTTCCAGTGTGCCGTCTTCGTTCACCTCCAGCTCATCAAGAAGCATGTCAAGCAACGTGAGGTATGCTATGCGATACGCCTTGTCGATGGTACGACGATAAGTCAGGTGTGCATAGTCATCAGTGATAACGCAAGCCATCTGGTCATCAGCCAGGAAGTAACCACTCTTACCCACATATTGGCGTGGAACGATGTAGCCTTTGTCGTAGATAGAGGTGATAACGCTGCCTGCTTCTTCAACCTTTTTTGCACCGATGTACATCTCGGTAGGATGAAGCGAACCGCTCTTGACCCTGCCTACATTGCGCTGGACAGGAGAAACAGCTATGCGACCTGCAAGTGTACCTACACATGCACCATCACTTTCTGTCTCTGTATCACCGATGAGGACTGCCACACGGTTATATTCCTCTTCTGACAGATCCTTCAATTCCTTGGACGCATCATACTTACGACCCTCCAGTACAATGAAGATAGGTGCATAAAGCTCCGTCGTAGCCCATTCTGCAAGCTGCTGTGCCTTTGGCAGAGCTGTGAATACGTCTGGGTCAAGACCATTAGTGCTTGCAGCAGAGGAAGCCGTGTTGACACCTGCTACTACCACACCACGCAACTTACCGTTCTGGCTGGTAATGAGGTCACGTGCAAAGCCGGCTGCAGTCTTGGTGTAGTCGCAGATGTTGGTCATCGTTGTGGCAGGTGCCACGCCATAGATGACGAGCTTCGTTCCTGCTCCTGCCTCATCATAGAATTCCTTCACCACCTTATATATGGTGGCGTTGTTTTCCTCCGTGATGCCCAGCTCAGCAAAGTCATCCATGCTGGTGATGGTATATGCTTTGTTGAGTACGAATGTGGCAGCCACTGCCACTGCACCGCAAATCAGCCCGAGGAGACCGTCGGCACTCTCGCCGACGGTTCCCAGCTGACCGTTGAGGAATTGTATCTTAATCCTTGGTAACATTTCTTCTCGGGTTTAATAGATTAGTATTTACTCCTGCGGTGCAGTGCCAGTGTCACCCACGATGAGGGCAATACCCTTTTTGTCGTAACGGCGTGGGCTGCCACCAACACGCATGAGGAATGAATAGATGTCACCGTAGTAGGTAGGATTATCTGTATTGTCGAACATCTTTACCTCACCCATTGCACGGCTGACACACGTTTCCTGCCATGCCAGACCAGCAGGCTTTTCTGCTGCCATACCATCGGCTTCCCACGTGATGATAGTGTTATCAGAAGCCTTCACGCGGAGCACTGCAGAACGGAGCATTACATCGAAGCCATAGAGTCGGCCAAGTACGCCACGCTGCGCATCTGCTGATGCGAGGAATGCGCTGAGTTCCTTTTCCGTCAGGTCTGCGAGCAACTGATTGTACATTGTTGCATCAAGGAGCAGGTAGCGTCCTGACTGTGGTACGTTGTCAGTGTTAAACTTGGTACTTACCTTCAACACGTCAGCCTTGGTGATAGCCTTGCGGTAGCCTGTAGCGGTAGAGGACGTATAGGCTGGCACGGAATCGCCGGTGGTCATAAATACCGTTGGCACGTTACCCCATCTGTAGAGAAGATTCTGGGCTGAGGTGGTCTGGAGCTGCGCACGGTCGTTAGCGATGACAGACTGACGCTTGTCGTAACTCAGTTCCACCTTGTCAATCTCCGGAATGTAGATTGGGTCAGTGGTCAGCTCGTCGATGTCGTAGGAAAGATCATTGTCGTTACGCGATGTCACTGAAGCAGGCTTCTGTGAACGGTTGATGACAACACGAGAAGGTGAACCAGCATTAGGGACGTGCACCGTCTTGTTGCTGATGAATGCGGAGTCGTCAATGGACTTCACCGCGAAACTGTCGTCAGGGAAGAAATTCTCCTGGATGGTCTGTAGCCAGACCTGTTTGTTAAGTGCCATGTTCTTTTTACTTTTTAATGGTTAATACTGATAGTTGGTTAGTCTTTGTACTCCACGCCGAAACGCTCCTTGTACTTGTTCTTGAAGAGCTCGTAATTGTTCTGTTTCAGCTCAGCAAGGCGGTTCTCCTTGTCAAGCTCATCCCACGTCTTGTCCTCAAAGCTTCCACTCTTGCCACCGTTGGTGTCGATGAAGCTTGCAGCGCGGCGCATAGCATGGGGCTTCATACTGTTGATGAGTTCCTCTGTGGCAGTACGATCGCTTGCCATGAGCTTCTCGTACATAGGTTTCTGTTCGGCGGTAATCTTACCCTCTGAAACCGCCTGGTCCAGGAACGTGGTGATTTCCTTCGCCTCTAACTGTGCGATGCGGTCCTTGTAGGAGTTGTTAGCCTGTTCGAGAGCATCGGCATTGGCTGCCTTACTCTCCAGTTTCTTGATGTGTGCCAGGATAGCACCTTCGTCTGCCATGTCCTTGAATGTTGGCAGAGCCTGAATGTCATTTATTAAAGCCATGTTCTTTTTGTTTTGTGACTCAGTAGTGAGTCGGTTATTGAAATAAGTGTATATGTCATTGTCACTGTCAGAGGCAGGTTTTTCGCCTTCCGGCATGTCATAGATCCCATCTATGAGTTTCATTTCGAGTGCTTCCTGGGCAGACAGATAGTGATCCGCGCCGTCAAAGTATCTTGACAGGACTTCCTCTGCTGTCATGCCACAGCGTCCTGCTATCATGCTTGCAAGACTCTTCTGCAGGTTCTCTATTTGTGTTGCAGTCTCACGCAGCTCGGAAGCATTGCCACTCACATAGCAACTGACACTGTGGAGCATCAGCCTTGCGTATGGACTCATATACAGAGGCTTGCCACACAGTGCTATGATGGCAGAGATGCTGGCAGCCAGACCATCTATATATATGGTTATGTCCGTGCGTGATTGACGTAGGGCATTGTAGATTGCCATGCCACTGAATACGTCACCGCCACGGCTGTTAATACGTACCTCTATCTTGCCATATTGCTTCTGGAGGGCAAGCAACTCGCTGACAATGCGACCGCTGTCAACGGTATCGCCTACACCTACGTCCCCATATAGCAGGAGGGTGGCTGTACCTTCTGAGGTCATTACGTTGAAGAATTTCTTTTCAGTTTTCATTCTGTCTTTTTTCCGCTTTTTCGTTGATTATGAGTGCAAAGTTAAGGGTGTTTCCGTTACCTTGCAAACGCTGTTTTTATGGTGCAATCCGTGAGTTGCATCATGCAATCCGTGAATGCTGTCATAAAAATAGAAGTTGTATATGCGCAGAAAAAATATGAACTTTGCACCCAGAATAAGCGAAGAATAATGGCACAACAGAAAATTGACAGAAAGGAAATAGCGAAGCAGCTATATCTGAACGGCTCTTTTACACAGGAAGAGATAGCAGAAAAAGTTGGCAGTACCCGTCAGACGGTGGCACGATGGATCAAGGACGGCTCATGGGATGAGCTGAAGGCTGCCAATACCATCACCCCTGCGCAGATACTGGCAGGTCTTAATCGCCAGATCATTGAAATAAATAACAATATAAACGAACGTGAGGAGGGTAAGCGTTTTGCCACTGTTGCCGAGGCTGACACCTTGGCTAAGCTGGCTTCCGCCATCAAAAAGATACAGACTGATATTGGTCTTGCTGACATCGTATCTGTTGCCACACGCTTCTTGGATTGGCTGAAACCTCTTGACCCCAATAAGACGAAAGAGTTCAATGACCTGTTTAACGTTTTCATTAAGGATCAGGCGAAATGACGATTGAAGACAGAAAAGCACTGCAACGGTGGGAAGAATACCACAAGGCGATTGCCTCCGGCATACCTGCTGAAAACGGGCTCTCCAAGCGCGATATAGAGAAGAAAAGGCGTGAACTGGAAAAAGACCCCGTTGCATGGATCAAGTATTTCTTCCCCAAGTATGCCAAGTATGATTTTGCTCCATTCCATGTGAAGGCTATCATGCGTGTCATAGAGCATGACGAATGGTACGAGGTACTTTCATGGAGTCGTGAACTGGCGAAATCCACCGTGGCAATGTTTATCATCATGTTTCTCACGCTCACAGGGCGTAAGAAGTTTGTGTGCCTTGCTTCAGCAACTGAAACTTCCGCCATCAGGTTGCTGACCCCTTACCGTCTGAACTTTGAGAATAATCCTCGCATAAAGCAGTTCTATGGTGAACAGGTAACACTGGGTGCATGGACGGAGAAAGATTTCTCTGCACGTTGTGGTGCCAAGTTCGTGGCTTTGGGAGCTGGCAGTGCTCCCCGTGGTGCACGTAACGAAGAGATACGCCCTGACATCATATACATGGATGACTACGACACGGACGAGGACTGCCGCAATCCGGAAACCCTAAAAAAGAAGTGGGATTGGTTTGAAGGTGCACTGTACGGTACACGCTCCATCAGCGAACCTACCTTGATTCTGTGGTGTGGTAATATCATAGCCAAAGACTGTTGCATCAGGCGTGCAGGTGAAAAGGCACGCCACTGGGATATTGTCAACATCAGAGACAAGAATGGCAAGAGCACATGGCCACAGAAGAATACTGAGGAACAAATCGATACCGTACTCTCCAATATCTCACAGAAAAATGCTCAGGCAGAGTACTTCAACAACCCTGTATCAGAAGGCACCATCTTTCGTAACCTGCCATTCGGCAAGGTGCCGCCATTGAAAAAATTCCCTTTCCTGATACTATATGGCGACCCCGCTCCTTCCAATAAACGTCACAAAGCTGACTCCACAAAGGCACTGTGGCTTGTGGGGAAACTCAAAGGCACGTACTATGTCATCAAAGGCTTCCTGGCACGTGAGCTGAATGCAAACTTCATATCCTGGTACTTTGACATTATGGACTTCGTGGGTGGCAAGACCAATGTGTATTGCTATATGGAAAACAATACCCTGCAGGATCCGTTTTTTGAGCAAGTGTTCAAGCCACTGCTGCGTGAGGAGTGCAAGAAGCGCAAGCGTGAGCTTTACATTAAGGGTGATGAGCGTAAGAAGACTGACAAGGCTACGCGCATAGAGGCAAACCTTGAACCTATAGACCGCAACGGGGCATGGGTGTTCAACGAGGATGAGAAGGACAATCCCCACATGCAGGAACTCATCAACCAGTTCAAGCTGTTTGAAATGCACCTGCCTTACAATGCCGACGGTCCGGACTGCATTGAGGGTGGCATAACGCTCATTGCCTCCAAGACGGCTGAGATGCAGCCAATCGTCACCATATCATACGAGGAACTTAAAGAAGACAACCCTTATAGAATGTAACAGCATGGATAATTTCATTCAGACAACAGACTACGACGCAACGATACACCGTGAGATTCTCGATGCGCTTCTGCGTAAAAGCAGTGACAGCTATGACCCTCAGATAATAGAGATTTGTGAAGACCGTGCGGTAAGCGAAATGCGCTCTTACCTCAACAAGCAGTATGACTGCGATGCCATCTTCTCTGCCCAAGGCACTGACCGCCATCCGCTCATCCTGATGTTCGCCATCGACATCACGGTATATCACATCTTCTGCCAGCATAACCCCTACAAGATGTCGCAGATACGCAAGGACCGCTATGACCGCGCCATTGAGTGGCTCAAAGGTGTCATGCGTGGCAATGTGACAATCGACGGTGCACCCACGCTGGATGATGAGACTCAGGGGGAAAACAGCCCATGGCAGACCCTCTCTGACAAAGTGAGACCCGTAATGCTTTAGATATATAAGACATGAAGAAAAACAAGAAAATAACACAGGGCGGGCTACGCCAGCAGCAGGGACAGACATTGCCAACAGTAGTGTTGCAGATGCCTGAGATATTCCACTTCGATATGAAGGCGTACATGGACTCGCTCATGAATGCCAAGAGCATAGATTATTCATGCCGTGTGAGTCTGTATGACATGTATGAGAGTGCAGAACTTGACCTGCATCTTGCAGGAGTGCTTGACAAACGCCTCAGAGGTGTCACACGTCTGCCTATTGAGTTCCAGCGTGATGGTGTTCCTGATGACATTATCAACAAGCAGCTGCGCTCTCCCTGGTTCAAGCAGTTCCGCAAGGACGTGATACTCTCTGAGTTCTGGGGCTTCTCGCTCATGCAGTTCTATATGAACGAGAAGGGGAATATCTCATACGACCTCATTGACCGCAAGCACTACAACCCTGTACGCAGGGAAATACTGAAGTACCAAGGTGACCAGGAAGGCATCAGCGTGGATGAGTTCGACAATATGCTCTTCGTAGGCTCTGAACGCGGTCTTGGGCTGCTTGCCAAGTTGCTGCCTGCCGTGCTATACAAGCGTGGCGACATGGCAGACTGGGCGCAGTTCTGCAACATCTTCGGTATGCCAATACGCGAATACACCTATGACGCTGGCGATGAGACAGCTCGCAGACGGCTCATTCAGGAGGCGCGCAGTCAAGGTGCCAATGCCGTGTACATTCACCCCAAGGATAGCGACCTCAATCTCATAGAGGCTGGCAATAAGACTGGCTCCAGTGACCTCTATAAGTCATTCGCAGACTATTGGGATGGCAAGATTTCAATCCTGGTGCTCGGCAATACGCTGACTACTGATGCCAAGGAAACAGGTACTCAGGCTCTGGGCTCCGTACACAAGGAGGAAGAGGAGGACATGAACGCTGATGACCGTGACTTCATCCTCGACGTTCTGAACTACCAGATGCGTGATATATTTGCTTCTCTCGGTTTCAACACAGAGGGTGGTGAGTTTGTCTATGCCAAGAAAGAGAAGATTGACCCCAAACAGCAGCTTACCATCGTGCAGGGTCTGAAGAATATGGGGCTGCCTCTTGACGATGACTGGCTCTACGAAACTTTTGGCGTGGAGAAACCTCATAACTATGACCAGCAGAAGGCAGAGGCAGAGGCACACCGTGAGGCTATGAGGGCTGCTCTCAGCAATAACAATGACGATGACGGTAACGCCCATCAGCATGACCATCAGCCTTCAAACGATAAACCAACAGCATTCAAAGACCGTTTGAAGTCTTTTTTTGGAATAGCCCCTCACTCAGCAGGGGCGGACACCGACTTCTGATTGACAGCCTCTATTATGGTGACAGCCACAATAGTTGCACATGTTGCACTCCTCCCCTTGGGGAGACTGGGAGGGGGTCTTTCTCCAACTCCGTGCGCTTCGACACCAACGTTCTCGATACCTTCATAAGAAAAATCTACGGTGGCTTTGACACCCAGAACGAGATTGAACGCACCATGTGGCAGGAGGTGCTGCGCATCATCAACGAGGCAACCGTTGAGGGTCTTATGCAGGCCAAGGAACCTCCCACGCATGACAAGCTCTTCTATCAGG
Source organism: Prevotella sp. (assembly GCA_017642485.1). Lineage (GTDB taxonomy): Bacteria > Bacteroidota > Bacteroidia > Bacteroidales > Bacteroidaceae > Prevotella. The sequence goes on from JAGCPC010000118.1 coordinate 18,454, forward strand.
CTCTGCGCCACTCCAACGAGGTGTTTGCCGCCTTCAAGGTGCATACCATGGGGGAGGAGATGGCTGCTAAGCTTCGTGATGGCAGTGGTCACCTCAAACCTTTCTCTCAGTGGAAGGACGATATTTCCTCTATAGCATCCCATCAGTGTGGTGCATGGCTCAGGACTGAGTATGACACTGCAGTAATACGAGCTCATGCAGCTGCTGACTGGAAGGAATATGAGCGCAATAAGGACGTGTTGCCTAACCTTCGCTGGATGAAGACCACCTCACCTAATCCGGAGGGGCATCACCGCCAGTACTGGGAGAAAGGGCTGTGCCTTCCCGTCGATGACCCATTCTGGATTGAACACCACCCAGGCGACCGCTGGAACTGTAAGTGCTCCTTGGAGCCTACCGATGACCCTGTGGTGCTTCCTGATGACATGGAACCCACCACACCGCAACGAGGGTTGGAGAATAATCCAGGCAAGGATGGCCATCTCTTTAATGACACTCATCCTTACTTCCCGAATAGCTGCTATTCGTGTCCTTTCAATAAAGGTCTCAACAATAAGGTTCAAACGTTCCTGAATAGTGGGGGAAAACACTGTCAATCTTGTGGTAAGGTCAATAAGAAACTGCCTTCAGAAAAGGCTAATACAGGCATTCTTTCTGCGCTGGAACTTCTTAAGGAATTAAAAGGTGCAAATTTCGGTAAGCAGTTGAGAGCAATTATAGGGATGAAAGATTTCAAACCTCTTAAAAAACATAAAGGTGTATTTACCACCGGAGGCGAAAGGGGAGAGGATTATAAAAATCTCGTTAACGGTGCGGACAAAGCGGTTGCGCATGGCTACGATGTCTATATCTTACCTAATCCGAAAGGAATAAAAACTGCTGACTATATTTTTGTCAGAAAAGGGATTTGTAAGATGTACGATTTGAAAACCATAGCAGGTAAGGGTTCAATCGGCACACGCCTTGAAGAATCCATAGGGCAAACGAACCGTGTGTACCTCAATCTTGCTACCACATATCCGACCAATAGAATGGCTATGGAAATTAAGCATTATTTTGAGACAAGCCGTGATGCGCAGGAAGTGCTCATAGCTGTTGGCAAAAAGATGGTGTCGGTGGAAAGGTACATGATTTCAGAACGAAACTTCTACAAGGAGTTCAGGAAACGCATTGAGCAATAAAAAAAGGCTATCCGAAGACAGCCAAATTGGGACGGTACGATAAAGCCCAATCCCCACGCATACTCAGCGGGTAGTCACTAAGGACACTGCAAAGGTACAAACTTTTTTATAATAATCAAACAAAAAGCAAAAAAAATGATGAACATCGTAAAAATTTTCCGTGAATGGTATTTTAACTTCCGTAAGAACCGTGCAATAAAGAAGGCAGACTGCCTCGCTCAGGAACGCCGCCAGAAGTACCTGGTACTATACTGGAGAAAGCAATTCATAGTAATGTCTATGCAGCGCATCAAGACACTCATCAGAACCAAGCAGATGCGCTACTCACCAGAATATTATCGTGACCATGCAGTATATACTGCCATGCCAAAACCAAGATGAGTAAGGAGAGTGAAGAGCTGCTGCGTCGCTTAGAGAAAGTAAAGCTCGAAATACAGCGCGAAGTAAACGACCGCCTGCCTCGCAAGGTGGGTGCAATAGCCGTTAACCTGTTCCGTCAGAATTTCCGTGACGGTGGTTTCCGTGACGGCGGTCTGCGTCCTTGGCAGAGAACCAGGAGGCAGGATGACCCTCACCACCCAGAGCGCAAGTACGGCCCTTTGCTCTCCAGACGTAACCACCTTATGAATTCCACACAGGCAAGGACACGCCCAGGTGAGGTGCTTATCGAGAACCCTGTTCCCTATGCAGCTCTGCATAATGAGGGAGGCGAAATCACCACACACCCCACGGTAACGCCAAAGATGCGCAAGTATGCCTGGCACATGGTTTACTCCATCGCAGGTATGAAGAAAAGCAAGAAGCGTAAGAAGGGCGGTATGCCTAAGGAACTGCCTCCAGAGGCTGAGAAGTGGAAGGCTCTTGCGCTGACGCAAAAGACAAGGCTTAACGTACATGCACGTATTCCACAACGCCTGTTCATTGGCAACTCTCATGAGTTAAAGGTGAAAGTTGATCAGGCTATCAAGGAATCACTCGACAAAATCAAGAAAAGCATAATATAACACAAGAACAATGGAGTCACTACTTTACAATCTCGTAACATACATTAAGGAACAAATGCCAAGCCTCACTATGGTGGATGAGGACTACGGACAGTTGGAGGCACTCGACAATGAGAACGTCGATATGTATCCGCTGACATATCCTGCCGTGCTCATCGACGCGCCACAGGCAGACTGGAGCAACCTTGCGGGCAAGAGCCAGAAGGGAACGGCAACAGTAAACGTGAAACTGATAATAGACTGCTACAAGGATACCCACTATGAGTCTGGTAGCACCGACGGCATCATGGAGAGAGCAGAGATGGTGGAGCAGCTGCACAAGGCACTGCAACGCTACCGCCCCGCGGATGATGGGGAACTGATACGCACCAAGTCACGGTTCTACACGTGGAACCACGGCATAAAGGTGTATCAGGCAGAATATACGGTGGCGGTGACGGACATTATTCTGGAAACAACGACAATTGACGCGCCGAAGAAGATTGTTGTTTCCGTGGCGAGGGCTTGATGCCCACCTTGAAACCAGTGAACAAGGGCTTGCTAATCTGCTTGCCCTCAACACTGACGCCATCTTGTATCATCTGGCGTATTATGGCAAGGATACGGCTCTCCGACAGGAAAAACTCCTCGTTGGAGAGCTTTGTTATTGTATCGTCGAAACGGAGGCGCTGCACCTCCGTCCAATAATAGTAACGCTCGTATATTCTCCTGTCACGTGCGGATACCAGAGTTTTGTCGCGTCCTTTGCTCATTAGAATAAATAGACTGTTTGTTTATTTCCCTTGCAAAATTAAAGAAAAATCGGCTAAAAACCAAATAAACGGCAGAATATTTAACTAAAAAAGCGTTACTATCTTCACAGACGGTAACGCTAAGAGCTTAATCTCAAAAAAAACTAACTAAAACAAGACCCTATTCAGAGTCCTCTTTCTTAGGTTCTACGTAGAAGGTTTCCTCCTGGACAACCTGAATGCCGCACTTCTCCATATAGAGGCGCATAGGTCCTGCGACGGTGTCATGGTCGCGTACATCGACATGCTCCATGTCGCGGTCGGCAAGTATCCTGTCCTTGGCTATCTCCTCCGTCTGTCGGATGTAGCTTGGCAGGAACTCCTTGACGAGGTTCTTGGCACTCTCCCACGTGAAGCCCTTCAAGGTCTTCAGCTTTGGCGTGCCTGTACGGTAGCCGATGGTGCCGTGCGTCATCTCCAAGCTCTTCTTTTTGGCGAACAGCTCTGCCTTGTTCTCGCTGGCGTAGCTGTCGAGGGTGTTGAAAGCCTCGTCTTTCTCCTTTGACAGGATAGCCAGTTTGTCAGCATACTTCTCGCGAGTCTTGGCACACTGCAGCTCTATCTCCGCATTGATTTTCTGGATTTGTGCCTCTGCCTTGGCATACTGTGCGAATGCCTCGTCTGCCTGCTCACGGGTAACGTCCGTGATAACTACTTTCTTTTGTCTCTTTGCCATAGTCCTTGAATAATTTTGAATTATGAATTGTGAATTACTTGAATGGTTTATAAATAGTGTTCAAATAGTCTTCGCTCTCTGTTATGCTCTTGCCTGTGTATTCCGCATACAGGCGTACCATCTTGCGCATCCTTGCCGCTGCCGTCAGTGGGCACAGCGACTGACGTGCCGTAGCGTACTGGTCGCCAAGTTCCGCCATGCGCTGCTCATACCTCTGTCTTTCCATATTCGCTCTGTTTTATTATTCTGCACTTGTTCTCGTTCTCTCCGTCTCTCTTTTTCCTTATCATGAGGCACTTCACATATACTGCCTGCAGTTCCTCCTCGCTCAACCGGCAGAAACGTTTTCCGGCTATCCTCTTGTTGAGGCAGAAGCGGTCAACGGCGTTCCAGTCGGCGGTATTGACACCTAACAGCTGCATACGGTGGAGTACACCGCTGCGTGCCTTCTTCATGGGATTGTATGGACGGTAGGGGCGTTTCATGCCCCGCTCTAAAGCCTCACACAGACCGTCATACTCCTCCTGCGTCAACTCCTTCAGGCTGTCCGTCCTGCCATGCGTAGCATTGAATACCATTTCCCTCTTTACTTCCTCCTTGTCCTCTACAAGCAGGGCTCTGGCCTCATGTAACAGCATCCAGAACCTGTTATAATTAGTTACTTCTTGTGCCATATCCTAATTTAATAATAAACACATCCTTATCCTTGGGAGCACCCCATTTGGAGTTGCCACGCCCGAGCATCATTCCTCTTACGGCATAGAGCTTCGTTCTCTTAGTGTAGCCGTAGTGTAAGCGGACGTGGGTATAATCCTTGAATGTTCCATCACTGTTAAGCAACCTTTTACGCCAGTAAGGTTTATCTTCCCTATACTCTTCAGGCTTAACACCGCTCTCAATCATGCTATACCACTCCTTTTTAAGATGCAAGTCAAGTATTCTCATTTATCTATTCTTTTTCGGCTTGCGCCATTTACATTCATCACATTGAAAGTGCCCCATGCCGTCACAGTTACCAAGGCATCGGCCTTTCTTGTAGTCTTTGCAATCAACCATAATCTTACCCTCTTATGATATTACCATCTGGGCTAATAATGTCAACGCCAGCAACGCTGATGGTCTCTATTTTGATTGAATAGGAACACTCTATGCCGTGATTGGCTTCTGCCAGTTTACGTTTCCAATCTTCTGCTGTATTTGATGCCTCTCTTTCTACAGCAGCATCGGCACGTCCCGCACACACGAAGCATTTCCGATAAGTTAATGTACTTGGCCTATAATCTTTAGGCGCTTTGAACTTGATGGTGGCTATTGCCACATAAGCATTGTTGTTGCGTTTCATATTCTCTTCGTTTTATTCGGTTCCCCAATATCGTGCTGCTCCCTCATCCCACACGGTGTACTCTCCCGTAGGTCCGATGAACCTTCCCTTGGAGAATGCCTTGAAGCCCTCCACCCATATCTTCAGGGTGGCATCGTACATCACGCTGACGGCTGCCGCTCCGCGAGGACTACTGCCTGCCGCATGGCTGATGAAGATGAGCAACTTGTTACGGCACTCCTCTTTCAGGTGTATGTAGTCGCGGTAGGTGAGCTGGGTGTATTGGAAACTGTCTATCACCACTATGTTGTAGCTCTTGTGACGGGCAAGACGGTCGCGCAGCACCTCGATGGGCTCGCAGAGTATGTGGAGGCGGTTGTCAGTATGGAGCAGCCCGTGCCTGACGAGCTTGTCGCGCATGGTGAGGCTTGTGCCTTCCTCCAGGCTGTCAAACGCCACGCGGTCATGCTTGCAGAGCTCCGCGATGAGCTGCATAACGAAAGACGTCTTGCCGTTGCCGCTCTTGCCCCAGATAAACCATACGCCTGAGCGCTCTGGCTGTCCGAAAGCGTCCGCCCACGCACCCTCGAAAGGGAACGTCTCGCGGGTCTTCCTCAATATGTCCTTTACGGTCAGTGCCTTGCTCATAACTGTGAACTGTGAATTATGAATTGTGAACTCTCCTAATCCTGTGTACCGACTTCTTAACCCTCCTGAGGTCATAGTCACATGCCTCCGCTTCCCTGATTACCTCGTCGATGTCCTTGCGGTCTTTCAGTCCGTTGGCGGTGCAGATAGCATAGATATCGTTTGGCGTGGTGTCTTCCAGCTCGAAGTACTTCCTGCCTATGCGGCTGTAGAACTCCTTGTAGCCTGGTTTCTTCCAGCGCAGTCCCTTGTCTATGCGACTCTTGATGTAATCCGTGCTCATGAAGACGATGCCGCACTTGTCTTCCACCTTGTTGTACAGACTGATGAAGTAATGAAAGACGCTCTCGGTCAGTTTGTCCGCCTCGTCGAATATGAGCAGCGGAGCATCCATCTGTATCAGACTGCCAAGGATTGCCTTCCACAGTTCCCGCACGGTGTAGCCCTCCGTGCGTATGCCTACGAGACGTGCTATCTCCCTGACGAACTCGCCCTTGTGCAGGTCTTCTGAGCATTGCAGGTAGAACACCTCCCTGTGCTCCTGGGCATACAGCTTCGCGGTGGTGGTCTTGCCACAGCCTGCCTCGCCTACTATCCATGTCACGTTCTTCCACTGCTGGGCATCATCCAGTGCGTAGGTTATCTCCTGATACGCGCCAGTCTCCACTATCTGCCAGTCGCCCAGATGCGTGCCGCCTACCTGGTCGGCAACTTTCTTCCACATCTCGTCGCTGATGCTATCCCACTTTCCGTTCAGTATGGTGCTGACGGTTGCGATACTCACCCCTTTGAGGCTCTGTGCCGCCTTGTTCTGGCTGGGGTACTTTGCCACGTATGCCCTCAGGCTCTGTGCAATCTGTTCTTTCCTGTTCTGTTCCATAGTGTCTTGTTTAGTCGTTTATTTGTTTTCGTTATCGTTTCTTTGTTTATTGTATCGCGATTGCATCGCGGCTATGCCTATAGCTTCCCTGCAACCTTCTTCATCTCGATCGTCACAGGCTGCTCGTCGAGGTCGAGCCAGTCTATGTTGCTCACTCTCTTCGTCACCCTGCCAAGGCTCAGTTCCTCAGGCTGACGGCTGTAGCGGCGTGTGCGGCGGTCTATCTGTCTCTGCACGTCTGCCCTCACGCCCTTCAGCTTCGGCGTTGTGAGTCCGTTCTGCTCCGGTGCCACGCCCTCCGCATACTCTATCGCCTTGGCTGCCACCTGGCGCTCTATGCGGTTCTGCTCTGCGGCTGTCTGTTGCTGCCTGATGAAAGCTGCCTCGCCTTCTGCCTGCTCCTGCAGTGCGCGGTGTATCACGATGTATGGCTCTGCCACCCTCTCAAAGCGCAGCTCGCCTGCCTTGTCCTTCCAGTACAGTCTGATGCTGCTGAAATCGTATGGGTCGTACTTCACCACAAACTTCTGGTAGGTATGCGTCCTGCGCCACTCCATATCGGGCACTCCTGGCTCACTCATCACCTCATACACTCTCTTCTTGCCCTTGACGGTTATCTCTATGCCGCTGCTGGTGAAGGTACTCATCCTGTCACATGTTACCCAGAACATATCCACCATGTCGCTCGGTGTCACAACTGGTGTCTCTGGGTTCTCACTCTCCTGATACATCTGCCACCTACTCTTTGCCACTGTGCCTGTAGCGTTAGCTGCAGGGTGTATCATCTCGTTCCACTCCGTGCGTGCCTTCACGTATGCAGCCTTCAGCTCTTCAAGCGTGTATAGCTGGTCCTTGTTCGCCTCTATGAACTCCATGTTCGGACGTGAGCTGTCTTTCTTTGCCGTGACGTTCTGACCAGTGAAGCGCCAGTCCTTGTGCAGCACCTGCTGCTGAAACCGTCCAAAGACGCTCTCTATGGTCTTTGACGCGCCATTGTATGGGGCAGTGGTTCTGTGTACCCTGCATATCTTGTCCAGCATACCGCTTGAATTGGCTTTCTTGTGTCCTCCCTGGTTGTCGTGTACTATCTCGTAGGGCTTGTGTCCGCTCACCTGTATTGCCATCCTGTAGGCAAGGTACTGCGCCTCGTAGTCCTCAGTGTCGCTGATGCAGAAGCCCAGCATCACCTCCGTAGCAGCGTCTATCACCTCATATACGCTCGTGGTTCTCACCTTGCCATCCTCATCGCGGTAGTAGAGGTTGAGCTTCGTACCGTCACCATACCACAGGGCATCCCTCATCGTAGGCAACTGCGTCCTGTGTCGGCGGTCAAACCTCTGGTGTGCGCTCATCTCCCCGAAAACGGCATCGTGCCACAGCGGTTCTACGGCAGGAGAGGCAAACCACAGCGTGAGGCTTCTGAGACTTCTCAGCGGCTTCCATCCTTTCTCCTCTGCCTCGCTGTTGAACTGCCTGAATATCTGTGCGTCCGTGAGCACTGGCACCCTGTTCCTCTTCAGGGCTATGAGCCTAATGCCTGCCTCCTCCGTTATCTTCAGCGTGTTGCTGTTGCCTATCTTACCGCTGATGAGCACCTCATAGCCGCCTTTCTTGTATTGTTGCATCTTTTCCTTCAGGCGTGCAAGGTTCTTGGGCAGGGTGTGCCCCGTCACCTCCCTCAGTTTCTCACTCTGTGCATAGACGATGCCCCACAGGTCGCGCTTGCCGCCGCCGAGGGCGTGGGTGGTGCTCGTCAGCTGGTTCATGTGCTCCCACATGAGTTTCAGTATGCTGGCGTTCATCGTGTATTCGTCGATGAGCTTCTTGCTCAGGCGTGTCTGTATGCCGTTCAAATCGTATTCAAATGCCTCGTAGAATGCCCTCGCATCACCGTCTTCCTGCACCCATTCCCTCAGTTCCTGAGCCTTCAGCACGTCGGCAGGCTTGCCGTATCTCGTCTCAAACATATTCCTGTACTTCACTGGCAGAGACTGATAGACATACAGGGCATAATTGCCCTCACCCTTGCCCTGGCGCACACACTGGATGTTGCCGCGCCTCATGTTCTGGCGCAAGGTGGCTGGGGCAATGACAGGCATCTCGCCGCCCGTCAGTTCCTCAAACGTCACGCATAATGTCTTGTTGTAATACTCCATAGCCTCTGCCTTATGCTATATTCCTTAACTGTGAACTATGAACTGTAAACTACCGTCCTACCTCCACGCCGCCGTACTGCTCCTTGGCAACATAGCGTATCTTCCTTGCCAGCGAGGTGTCAACCTTGTAGTTAAGCGCCCTGCTCACCATCTCACGGGTGCAGCCCATGGCACCAGCTATCCTGCTCACGTCGCCCCTGTCCATCACAATCCTTCTGTTCATCATACTCTATCCCTTAATAATTGATAAAAACCACACTACAGCCATCATCTCTGCAATGCCTGCAACCGTCATGAAACCACAAAACAGTTCCTCCATCCAGTCAATGTTGTCGTACTTATTCATACCTGTTCCTCCTTATCTTCATTATTATCTACGTACTCGCACAGGAGCAGCTCGCCCTGACGGATAGTTGTAGCAAGAGTGTATTGTTCCTTGCTCCGTTTAGGGTATGTCCTCTCCCTTTCAAAAGCGTACATTTCCAACGCCTGCGCAATGTCATTTCTTGTTCTCTCATCTAACTGTGTTACCTTAATCTTCATACTCTTTGTTCTTAAAATTGTCTCGTGGGTGTTCCTACTGTTTTTAAGCGGTCGTTACCGATACCACCACCCACGAGACTGATTGACTTATCTGGTAGTCTAAAGCTCTCAGGGCTTTAGGGGCTTTGGTAGAGCCTATTTCATATTCCTTAATATATACTCCTTGTCCTCCTGCCACAGGTCGTAATCGTGGCTAATCTTCATGCGCACCACAGCCGCCTCGCCTATCAGCTCTACAGCCTTCTCGCGAAGCCTCTTGGCAGTCTGGCTGCCACCCATGAGCATGGCAGCCTCCGCAAGCAGGAAGTCAGCCATCTCCAGTTTGTGCAGCTCTTCCTCTTCCACAGCCTCCGCCATCTCTTTCTTCAGGCGGTGGTACATCTGGTGCTTGTGGTTCAGTTCCCTCTCGATCATGTGCATCAGGTCAAGCCTGCCCTCAAACGTCATGTACTTCTTGCAGAACTCATTCTTGTCGATGTCACCGCACGCCATGTATAGCGCGTCAATCTTCACATACTCCTCCGCAGTTACGCTGAGCTTCGTCCTCTCTTCAAATTCATTCTGTAACATAGTGTCTCGTTTTTTGTTAGGATTTTTCTTGTCGCTCTCGCTAAAAGTTTGTACCTTTGTAGCGCAGTCACATATTGATTACGCTTGCAAAGTTAGTGAAAATTTTCAACCCAACAAACTTTTTGGGTGAAAATTTTCATCTGCGAGGTGAAAATTTTTAATCTGAACAAGAAAACTAACGAAAATGTGTAGTATTTTAACACAATTAAAGAAAATAGCAGAGAATGAAGGCATTGCCATTGGCGCCCTTGAAAAAAAACTCGGTGCAAGCAAGGGCGTTCTATCCCGTGCCATAAACAACGGCACTGACATTCAGAGCAAGTGGTTATCTGCTGTAGTTGAAAATTATCCCCAATACAATCCTTCCTGGATAATAACAGGGAAGGGCAATATGCTTAACGACAAGCAGCATACCGCTGTAGCTGTAGCCTCTAAAGAAGGCATTCCCCTCATACCCCTCAGTGCTATGGCTGGAGCTTTGACAGGTGAGCAGTCTGTCCTGGAGTATGAATGCGAGCGCTATGTAGTGCCTGCTTTCAGTGGAGCAGACTTCCTCATAGCAGTCAAGGGCAACAGCATGAGCCCCACCTACGTCTCTGGCGATATCGTTGCTTGTCAGCGTGTGCCGATGACAGACCTCTTCTTTCAGTGGAACAAACCATACGTGCTTGACACCAAGCAGGGCGCACTTATCAAGCGCATCAAACCAGGAACCGACAAACAGCACGTCATGATAGTGTCTGACAACACCGAGTATGATCCGTTTGAGTTGGCATACACCGATATCTATGGTGTAGCACTCGTCATCGGCATCATTCGCTTGGAATAGACCATACATGCAGCTCTATCAACGCCACCCATCCACCGATGAGTGGCTTTTTTATTATATACAATGTACACACTATAGCCACTATAGCTGCTATAGTCACTATCCCAAAACCAACGAAATGTATGCGCATCTTTTGAGCAATTTCGCCGCAAACCGCATAAACACTGACTTCCTTCTGTTTTTTACCCCCTCGAATATCCTTCTTTTTTGTAAAATACCCCCTCTAATGCGTCAAAAACGCCCATTTTTAACACTAAAAAAGAACGTTTACCCCTCTAATCGCCATTTTGAAGTGTTAAAACTGTCACCCTAAGTGTCACGCTTAGGCACACATTTCGTTTTTCACACATACTTTTTTGTCACCCTAAATGTCACCCTAAGTGTCACCCTAAACCCAAATTTTAACACTTTTACAATCATTTTCGTGACTTCAGGAAAATGGTCTTTGACATACCCTTGAACACCATTTAACACCCCTTCAAACCCCTTTTTTATGTCCTCAGAACACCACCATGCAACAGGAAAAGAGATATCGCTAATGACGTTTTTTACAGCAGCTACGTCTCCACACCTTACAATAGCCGTGAAGCCCAGTAAAAACGCGCTCTGACGCCATCTTGCACCCCCCACGCAAGATACCCACCTCGCACGGATCACGATGCACCACACATGCGTTTCGCGCTCAAAAAAGGGCATAAAAAGAGCCTCTGAATACCGCGATGTAACATTTTCGTTATCTAACGGCGTTCAAAGGCTCCTGTAATGTAACACGGATGTAAAGCAAATGTCACATTTCGTTTCTGCGCTCCGTCACACTCTCAATCCCTCCTCATCCCTTGTAAACACTGACCTCAGCACGCTTTTCTCCATCCTCCTCTCTTTCCACATTTCGTTTTACCCCCCTTACAATGTCCGTATAATCTTTAAATGCTTCAATAGCTTTTGTATAATTGCCTAATTTGTGATAAACAAGAGCAAAATTATTCATAGAACTAGCATAGTGTTGATTATCCTTACCAAATAAGCGTATCCTAATCTGCAATGAC
>JAGCPC010000119.1 GCA_017642485.1 Prevotella sp.
ATATCTCCGTGCTGGCATAGTGGGTTGTGCTATCAGTGGCGCGATGGTTTCGTGCTCACTCGATCAGGATCCTATCTCAGATCCAACCGAACTCACTGAGGGTGTGCTCACCGATACCGTAGCTGCTGTGCTAAAGGACAAGCAGGCTGCAGTAGACCAGCGCAAGAATCTGTATGAACTGCTTCGCAATCGTCAGGAGCACTGGTCGCTCGACATGCTTCTTATCGCCGAAGCTCACTCTGATAACGCCTACGCTGGTACTACTGGCGCTGAGGTTGTACCTTATGAAACTAACTCTATCGATGCTTCTAACTCAGTGCTGAGCCGCGACTGGAGCCGTTATCTGGCTGATATCGCACAGGCTAATGTGCTGATTAACGGACTGGACGAACTGCGCGCCAAGAATCTGGTTAGCGATGCAGAGTGCCGTCAGTGGCAGGCTGAGGGTAAGATATTCCGCGCGCTGATTATGTTTGATATGGCTCGCCTGTGGGGGTCGTTCCCAGTAATTACAAGTATCGCTAAGACTATCACCAACGAGAATGTAGAAGAGGTTTATCCCACTTATTATCCTCCAAAGATGACTCCTGAGGAGTGCTACCAGCAGGTAATCAAGGACCTTGAGGAGGCTGTGGTTGATGCTCCCGATTTCTCTAACTCAGATCGTACCCTGCTCACCAAGACTGTGGCTCTGGCTATGTTGGCTAAGGTTTACGCTGAGCGTCCTGTGCAGGATTATAATAAGGTAATAGAATATGCTGAAAAAGTGAAGGCAACTGCAGGTCTGACACTTGAGCCCGAGTATGCTACACTCTTCGGCTACGATGCTGATAAGAAGGACTGTGTGAAACGCAACACCAGCGAGGGTATACTTGAGGTTCACTATAGCACAGGTAATGGTAACTGGGAGACCTGGATGTACGGTCGCCAGCTTGATGACTACGAGTACTACTTTACCTGGGCCAAGTGGGTTACCCCATCGCGCGACCTGATCCGTGACTTCACCGAGGAGGGCGACGAGGTTCGCTTCAACGAGAGCGTAGTGTACTATGAGTGTACTTGGAGCAACTACTATCCCGCATCGCACTATCCATTCATGTACAAGTGCCGTTCCTCGTATCAGAACCGCTACAAGCTTCGCCTTGCTGATATCCTGCTGATGCAGGCTGAGGCCTACGCTCATCAAGGCAACGCCCAGCAGGCTGCTGCACTGGTTAATCAGATTCGCAGTCGTGTAGGCTTGAAGGATATCGATGCCTCTGGCGATATGGTGGAGAAGGTTCTGCACGAGCGCCGACTGGAGTTGGCATTCGAGGGGCAGCGTTGGTTCGACCTGTGCCGCAATGGTAAGGTAGAGAAGTATATGAACGCAGTATACGCTAAGGATTCTGGCCGTCTGGCCCAGAAGCGTATCTTCGATGAGAACTCTTATCTGTTGCCTCTTCCACAGACAGCTCTCGACGAGAACATTAATCTTGAACAAAATCCTGGATATTAATCACAACTTACAACAATGAAAACAATGTCAATAATAAGTATAGCAACCGCATTGCTGCTCTCTACAGCAGCTTGCTCTAATAGTGCATCAATTGATGATAGCCCGCGTCCAGCTGGTCAGGGCAGTGAAACTACGCCTACTGGCGATGTTGCCACCATCTATACCACCACTGGTAGTGGTGCCCAATTGCTCAACATGAGCAAGGCTGAGGTGTTTACCGGCAACAATATG
>JAGCPC010000120.1 GCA_017642485.1 Prevotella sp.
ATTTCAATTGTCAATTTTCAATTATCAATTAAATAAAACATGGAAGCTGTATTTTCTTACATCATCGGCCTTGGTGCCGCTGTCATGATGCCAATCATCTTCACCATCCTTGGTGTGTGCATCGGCATTAACTTCTCAAAGGCTCTCAAGTCAGGTCTCTTCGTAGGCGTGGGTTTCGTGGGTCTTAGTATTATCACCGCCTTGCTTGTTGACACTATGTCGCCAGCCCTCTCTAAGGTAGTAGAGATTTATGGTCTGGAGCTTCAGGTGTTCGACATGGGTTGGCCTGCTGCTGCTTCAGTGGCTTACAACACCCTCGTAGGTTCGTTCATCATCCCTGTATGTCTGGGCGTAAACCTTGTGCTGTTGCTGCTCGGCTGCACTCGCACTGTCAATATCGACCTGTGGAACTACTGGCACTTCGCCTTCATCGGTGCAGTATGCTACTTCATGACAAACTCTATCGCATGGGGCTTCTTTGCTGCCATCGTTTGTTACATCATCACCCTTGTGCTGGCTGATGTTACGGCTAAGAAATTCCAGAAGTTCTATCCAGGCATGGACGGCATCTCTATCCCACAGCCTTTCTGTCAGGGATTCATGCCTTTCGCTGTAGTAATAAATAAGGTGCTCGACTACATCCCTGGCATCAACAAGGTGCACATCGATTCTGAGGGCATGAAGAAGAAGTTCGGTCTCTTTGGTGAGCCACTCTTCCTCGGTGTGCTCATCGGCATCATCATCGGCTGTCTGGCTTGCCGTGATTGGGACGAGATAGTTGCTAACATTCCTAAGACCCTGCAGATAGGTATCAAGATGGGTGCCGTTATGGAACTCATCCCACGTATCACCTCACTCTTCATCGAAGGTCTGAAGCCTATCGCTGAGGCTACCAAGGAACTCATCGCCAAGAAGTTTGGTGAAGACAAGGAACTCTACATCGGTATGTCACCAGCACTCGTTATCGGACATCCTACCACCCTTGTGGTATCACTGCTCCTTATCCCTGTAACACTCATACTCGCAGTAGTATTGCCAGGCAACCAGTTCTTGCCACTCGCGTCACTCGCAGGCATGTTCTATGTATTCGTAATGATACTGCCTTACACCAATGGCAACGTGCTCCGCTCATTCATCGTGGGTCTGGTGATGATGGCTATCGGCCTCTACTTCGTAACATGGATGGCAGGCGACTTCACCAGTGCAGCTCACACAGTGGCTCAGATACACCCTGACGATAAGACCGTGCAGGTGCCAGCAGGTTTCCAGGCAGGTGCGCTCGACTTCGCTTCAAGCCCACTGTCTATGCTAATCTACGCTTGTGTTAAGTATATCTCTTACATTGGTGCAGGCATCCTCACCATCCTCACCTGCGGTCTCGTGGTTTGGAATAGAATGAGGATAAATAAAAAATAGGAGTTAAAGAAGTTAGAGAAGTTAACGTGACTTTCAGTCACTTAGTAGTTAAAGACATGTGCTTAGACTGTTGTATAGATTATGGTATTGTCTCTAACTTCTTAGATAAATATAAACTATAATCCAAAAGAATATGAAAAAGATTATTGCAATCGCACTGTTGGCAGTATCTATTACTGCAAGTGCACAGGAGGCTGACCGCTTTGTTGGTGCTCAGCACGTAAAGTTCCAGACTGCTTGTCATCCATGTGATGTAAAGCACTATGACACTAAGAAACTGCGCAGCCGTTTCGTGATGGAGAAGGTGATGGAGGCAGACTCTATCCTTCTTACCTACTCTCACTACGACCGTTTCATCTTTGGTGGCGCTATGCCTGTTACCAAGACCTTGAAGCTCGAGAACTTCTGGGAGCTCGGTCTCGATGTTGACAAGACCATCAAGGAGAAGTATTTCCTCTACAATCGTGAGATAGGTATCGTGAATTGCGGTCTCGGTGACGGTGTCGTAATCGTTGACGGCAAGGAGTATGCCCTCTCACCAAAGGAGGCTCTCTACGTAGGTCGTGGTCACATCAGCAAGGACAAGGATGTCAACAAGGTTGTGGAGTTTAAGTCTAAGGACCCAAAGAACCCAGCTAAGTTCTATCTCAACTCAGCAACAGCTCACCAGCACTACAAGACACAGTGGGTGACCCTCGACGGACGTAAGGGTTCGCTCAAGGCTGCCGTTTGGGGACCAGTAGGCACTGTAGAAGAGGCAAACAACCGTACCGTTTATAAGCTCATCGTCAACGATGTGCTCGAGGAAGGTCCTTGCCAGCTCCAGCTCGGTCTTACCCAGCTCAATCCAGGTGCTGTTTGGAACACTATGCCTCCTCACACTCACGGTCGTCGTATCGAGGCATACTATTACTTCAACCTGCCAGAAGGTCAGACCATCTCTCACGTGATGGGTCAGCCACAGGAGTCACGCAACGTATGGCTGCACAATGAGCAGGCTTTCATGTGACATGAGTGGTCTATCCACGCAGCAGCAGGCATCTACTTCTATACCTTTATCTGGGGTATGGCAGGTGAGAAACTCTACTACAACGACAAGGACAACATTCCTGTGATAGATATTAGGTAAGCACTTTAGTGTAAAGTATAAAGTATAAAG
>JAGCPC010000121.1 GCA_017642485.1 Prevotella sp.
GTATTTCATTGGTCAGAGTTATCTGGCTGATGTCGGCGGAGGTGTGATGAATGTCACCTTCGAACCTCGCTGTCGCAACAATTGACACATCCACCACAAGCAAGTGCAGGTATTGATTTGCGTTGCCGGTCGGGGCTGGTATCAGGAATGGGGGAAAGCTCCCATTGAGATGACTCCAGGCACCGTCATCGCTATTCCTGCCGAGGTGAAGCACTGGCATGGAGCCCAGAAAGACTCCTGGTTCCAGCACCTTACCTATCATAAAGATGTCAAGGAAGGAGCCAGCAACGAGTGGTGTGAGCCTGTAGATGATGCTGCCTATAATGTACTGAAGCATTAGAAACAATAATAGAAAAAAGACAACAACTCAAGAAGAACTCCCATCAATCCAGTAAAGAGCCCCAATGGAATAAAGATACAATGAAGGAGTAGTTCTAATTCATGTCCACTAGATGTCCGGTACTTGTCCGGTACATGTCCGCTTTTATACCGAACAAGTACCGGACATCTAGCGAGCAAATATCGGACAAAGATGGGAGGTAAGGCTAAGTTAGATTGGGGCTTAACAATCTTCAAACACATAGCCAAAGCCAGTGCGACTAATGATGTTTTGGGCGTAAGGCCCCAATTTCTTGCGCAGACGAGTGATGTTTACATCTACAGTGCGATTGGTCACCACGACATTGGCCCAAACACTCTCCATTAGTTGCTGTCGCGAGAACACCTTTCCTTGGTTGGACAGTAGCAAGTGAAGTAGCGCAAACTCAGTGGGTGTGAGACTCACAGGATTGCCATCAACGGTCGTCGTCTTTTTATCGAGGTTTAGCTGCAAGCCGCCAAAGCCCAGCAGATGTTTGCCCAGACGAGCCTCCACAATGTTCATCACATAATCACCTATTTTCTCGCAATCAGCCACAATATCGTTGTAGAGTGTTCCGAGGGCATAGGAATACTGTTGAGAGTTAACAGCTATGACGGTGTCGTTTCTCATTTGTGTGCGTAGTTCGTTGATATCGTGTTCGATAGCCCACGAGTCGGCCAGTGAGAGGTCATTTCGACGTCCGCTCACCACGACGATCATCTGTGCCACCGCCTCGTTGACAAGTCGTAACATGTCGTGCAGGCGTATATACTGCTCAGCAGTAAAATCCTCCTTATGCTCACGCAGATGACTTACCGTTCGTGCCATCTTATAACAGGCATCACCAATGGATTCCAGCTCACCGATCTGACGCAGCATCACGCGGGTTTTCTCCTTGGTATCATCAGAGAGGTGCTCGTTGCCTACTTGTTCAAGATAGTTAGCAATCTCGATTTCCATATTGTCGGCAATGTTCTCATAGTGCTCGATGCGGGCATATTGACTTTCAAACTCTTTTTTATCGCGCTCATCGATAAGTGCGCACGTCATACCAAACATGCGATGCATGCGCTCGGCATAGTGTACAATCTCTTTCTGCGCCTGCAGCACAGCTATCTCAGGTGTCTGCATCACGCCACTGCTGATAAAATGCAGTGTGGTGGGCTTTCTTGCTTCAGCGTTGTTTTCGGATATCAGCTTGCACACCAAGCGTTCTATCTGTGGTATCAAGCCGATGAGCAGAGCGGTATTGAGCACATTAAAGCAAGTGTGAAACATGGCCAGCACCACCGGAATACGTTCTGCCTGCCCTGCTATAGCCGGATTGTAACCCACGAGGGCACTCACCATATCTACAAATGGATAGAACACCACCAGCACCCAGATGACACCAAACACATTGAACAGCAGATGAGCCAGTGCCGCCCGTCGTGCTTCGGTACCAGCACCCAGCGCTGCCAGGTTGGCTGTTGCCGTAGTACCGATATTCTCGCCCATCACCAGGGCAATACCCATGTAGATGGGCAGCACACCCGTAGAGCAAAGCAGGATGGTGATGGCCATCACCGCTGCCGATGACTGTACGACACAAGTAATGAGGGTGCCAGCCCCCAGGAAAGACAGGATGGTGAGATAGCTGTCTGTGTCAAACGAGGCAAAGAAGTTGACCACATCTGGATTGTGAGCCAGATCCATGTCGCGCCCCACACTGCTCAGCAATACTAGTGACCAAAACAGAAATCCCAGCCCAAAAAGTAGATCGCCCACCACACGGTGTCGTTTCTTGTAGATGAGCACCATGCCTATGAGAAAGGCTGGAAACACAACCGCAGTCAAGTCCACATTGTAGCCCAACGACATAATCCATGCCGTGAGCGTGGTTCCGATGTTGGCTCCCATGATAACCGATATGGCTTGCGCCAGTGTGAGCAGTCCTGCTGATACAAACGAAACAGTCATCACCGTTGTGGCCGATGATGACTGCACAGCACAGGTCACCATCGTACCTGTAAGCATGCCGCTGAAACGATTACCGGTCATGCGTGCTAATATATGTCTTAAACTGGGGCCTGCCAATTTCTGTAAGGCGTCGCTCATCGTCTTCATGCCGTAGATAAGCAATGCTAACGAGCCAAGCAACCTGAAAAACAATTCAATCTTCATATCATTATGTTTTGTTATTCCGTTGCAAAGATACGAAAACTATGTAAAACAGACAAAAAACAGAAGTTACAATTCGGTTACATTTCCA
>JAGCPC010000019.1 GCA_017642485.1 Prevotella sp.
ATAAGGAGTGCCTCTGCGAGGCAGAAATCGCACAAATCTGTACAAATCATACAAATATAACTGAAAATAAGGAGTGCCTCTGCGAGGCAGAAATCGCACAAATCTGTACAAATCATACAAATATAACTGAAAATAAGGAGTGCCTCTGCGAGGCAGAAATCGCACAAATCTGTACAAATCATACAAATAAAAAACGATAAAACACAGTGGACGTAATAGCAGAATATAATAAGAAATTGGGAGGATGTGCAACTTGATCAAACATACAGAATGGACTTGGTAATAAATGACAATATCATCATAGAATTAAAAGCCATTACTCACATAGATACCCCACATCGTCGTCAACTCTGGAATTATATGAATTTGACACATCTGCCATATGGTATGCTTATTAATTTCAGTCCTGATGGACTCTACTCTGAATGGTATCATCGTGATATAGCAGATGGTAGCATAGAGAAGGTGAAGTTATTATGATGAAGATTTGTTAGATTTGAATAGATTTGAACGATTTCTGCCCGAAGGGCACTAAAAAAAACAAAAATGAAGGAAGTAAAGGATTTTGAGCAGTTGAGACTATCGCTGGAGGGGGCGAAGGAGCACCCGAGGGAGACGGGATGGGACATATACCGATATATGAAGGAGAACCTGGAACGAATGGAGTCGCAGGAGGCGAGGACGCTGCTGGCATGCTACATGAAGATGGGACTGGAGAGGCCATCGCTGCTGCACTCGCTGATGCTCAACATAGCGCTGAGGATGGCGAAGAAGTTTAAGAACTTTCAGTTTGACAGGTTCTTTGATATGTGGGAGTATCCTGGCATAGAGCGCATCATAGGGTATGTGGACTATTATGACGAGGCGCGTAAGTTTTACCACATATATGACAGTCTGTCGAGGCACTTCGTGTCGGTGGATCCACACATAGTGCCCGAGGTGGGAGGATTTGTGGAGTTTACTCCGATAATACCTGAGGATGGAAAATTCAAGACTGCGGTGGTGCACCGAACTTTTGGCGAAGAGGATTACCTCGCTGCTACGGAGGCATTCGGCACCTATGATGCCATAGTAACACATGTGGATGAGGAGAAGGGATTCTTCGGTTACCGCATAACATCTGAAATAAGAAAGACACCGGAGGGCACGATAACGGAAGAGGGGACTGCCTTCATGGGTGCAGCGAGTTATAGAAAGGGGCAGCAACTGAAATTGCTGCTATTTCTGAAGCGCGGTAAGGATAAGGTGAAGCGCAACTATGTTGCTAAAACATTAGCGAAACGCTAATGTTACGAAACGCTCGTAAAGCGAGCTACGATACGTCACCTGTGGTGACTACGATACGGGCTTTACAGCCCTACGAAACGCTTGCAAAGCAAGCTACGAAAAAGCAGGGTGCCCGGTCGGGCTACTCACAAAAAAAAGACATTGCTTGCGCGATGTCTTTTCTCTCTTTTGGGTGCCCGGTCGGGCTCGAACCGACGACATTCAGAACCACAATCTGACGCTCTAACCAACTGAACTACGGGCACCATATGCAATTCACAATTCACAGTTCACAATTCACAATTAGTATATGAATTAGGACACTATTTCGTAAAAAGCGAGTGACAAACGTGTTAGCACGAAGCAAAAAACGAGTGTCTGCAAAGCAGGCTCGTGGTTGCCTTGCAATTTTGCGAGTGCAAAGGTACTAATAAAAGTTGAAAGTTGAAAGTTGAAGGTTGAAAGATTACTAAGCTTTAAGTTTTATTAACAATACAGGGCACTACAATAAAAACAAAAATGATTTCTTGCATAATTGCCGAATTATTTGTAATTTTGCACCCAAAACATAATAAAATATAGTATGTTAAAGAAAGTTTTGATAGCAAATCGTGGCGAGATAGCCCTGCGCGTGATGCGCAGTTGCTACGAGATGGGCATAAGGAGCGTGGCTGTATATAGCACTGCTGACCGCACATCACGTCACGTGCTGTTTGCCAACGAGGCAGAGTGCATCGGCGGCGCACAGAGCAGCGACAGTTACCTCAACATAGACCATATCATAGCAGCAGCTAAGAAGCATGGTGCTGACGCCATCCATCCAGGCTACGGTTTCCTTAGCGAGAATGCCGAGTTTGCACGCCGCTGTGAGGCTGAGGGCATCACGTTCATAGGTCCTAAACCAGAAACCATGGAGGCTATGGGTGATAAAATCTCAGCCCGCAAGAAGATGATCGAGGCTGGAGTGCCCGTGGTACCTGGCACCGAGGAACCGCTGAAGAGTGCAGAGGAGGCCGTGAAAGTGGCAAAGGAAATAGGCTTCCCAGTGATGCTGAAGGCTTCTATGGGTGGCGGCGGCAAGGGTATGCGCCTCATCACCAAGGAGGAGGACGTCATCGAGATGTACAATGCTGCCAGAAGCGAGGCGATGTCTGGCTTCGGCGATGACACGGTATATATAGAGAAATTCGTAGAGGAGCCCCATCACATAGAGTTCCAGATACTTGGCGACAAGCATGGCAACGTGGTGCATCTCTTTGACCGTGAGTGCTCAGTACAGCGTCGTAACCAGAAGATAGTGGAGGAGAGTCCCTCACCTTTTATAAATGATGACCTGCGCAAGGAGATGGGCGAGAAGGCTGTAGCTGCTGCCAAGGCCGTCAACTACGTGGGTGCTGGCACTATCGAGTTTCTTGTAGATAAGCATCACAACTTCTACTTCCTTGAGATGAACACCCGCCTGCAGGTGGAGCATCCTATTACCGAGGAGGTGGTAGGCGTGGACCTCGTCAAGGAGCAGCTGCGCATAGCCGCTGGCGAGCCACTGCGCTTCAAGCAGGAGGACCTCTCACAGCACGGTCACGCCATAGAGTGTCGTATATGCGCTGAGGACACGGAGCACAACTTCATGCCTTCACCTGGTGTGATACAGCAGCTCACCGTACCACAGGGCATCGGCACACGTGTCGATTCTCACTGCTATGAGGGTTACGAGATACCTATGCACTACGACCCTATGATAGGCAAACTCATCGTGTGGGCGGTGACTCGCGAGTATGCCATAGAGCGCATGCGTCGCGTACTTTATGAATATAAGATAACTGGTCTCACCACCAACATACGCTATCTGCGTCGCATCATCGACGTGCCCGAC
>JAGCPC010000122.1 GCA_017642485.1 Prevotella sp.
CGACATCTTCCTTGCCATGTCGAGCTATGCGCTCATCAATATCGACGAGTTTGACGCCATGTCGAAATCGCAGCAGCCAATCCTGAAGTACCTCATCTCGAAAAACGACATCAAGTTCCGTCCGCCATACGGCAAGGTAATGGAAGAGCGCCAGAGGTTTGCCTCGTTCATCGCCACCACCAACAACCGCCGTCCTCTCGTTGACCCTACTGGCTCGCGCCGCTTTGTATGCGTCTACGCCGATGAGATTGACAACTCGGGACTGATTAATTACGACATGCTCTACGCCCAGCTCTATGCAGAACTTGAGCAGGGGCGCCGCTACTGGTTCGAAGACGAGGAGAACGCCCGTATCATGCAGCAGAACGAACAGTACCAGCAGGTCGACAGCTACGAGCAGATGATTACACTAACCTACCTGGCCCCTGAGAAGACATCCGAGGATGCGGACTTCGTATCTCTCCAGCTGATCATGAAACGACTAGAGAAACTGTTCCCTACCTTTACGATTATGAAAGGAACGGACGTTGAACTCGGAAGAAGGTTGACCAAAATGGGTTATGAACACAAACGGTTGAACAAAGGATCAGTATTCAGAGTTGAAGAGATATAATCTTAAAAAGTAAAACAACTTGTTTTACCATGCTTCAGATAGTCTTTATAATAGGGAAAGATATCACTTTAGAAAGTAAAACAAGTTGTTTTACTGTAAGTGATAGTAGTGATAGATGCGAAATATCTATCACTATATATAACAAACTGATATTAAACAAGTTATAACAGATAGTGATAGATAATCAAAAAAATCATAGATAAAAAAATGGCAGTACATATCAAACTTATCAAGAACAATATCAAGAGCAGTAGTTCTTATGGAAAATATTTTGCAAAAACAGTCAGTCAGGGCGAGGTAACGCTTGACGAGATAGCCGCTGAGGCTTGTCGCAACAGCGGCTTCTCAGAAGGTGCCGTGGTGGGAGTTGTAACCGAACTACAGGACATTTTGAAGCAGAAACTTACCGAGGGACAGACAGTTGTGCTCCCAGGCATTGGTCGTTTCAGCCTACGTGTAGAAAGTATCGGGGTTGATGATCCGAAGGCGTTCAACATCCGTCGCCATATTACCCGCATCGTATGTGGTTTCCTCCCTGCCGGTCGCCGCATCCAGGGCCGCCACATTCTCTACGACTTCTGCGAGGGTGTAAAAGCCGTGTGGCAGACTGGCTTTAAACCTTAAGTTATTCAAGTTAGTTATTCTTTTTATAGCTCTGTACGGCCCAACACCCCATCAGTGTACCGATGCCCACAAGGGCTAAGATTTGGTGGGCCGTTTCGTACAGCCCACCACCACGGATAAAGACGGTGCGGATGGCATCGATGAAGTAGTGCATGGGGTTGACGTAGGTGGTAAGATAGGCCCACTGGGGCATAGAACGCGTGGGGGTGAAAAGCCCCGAAAGCAGCATGATGCTCACCACAAAGAACCACATGACGAACATGGCCTGCTGCATGGTGTCGGAGTAGTTGGACACGATGAGTCCGAACGACGAGAAGAACAGCGCCAACAGCATGGCAAGCACGTAGATAAGCCATACAGGACCGGCTGGTATTATGCCATAGACGAGCCACGCCAACAACAGGCACACGGTGATGACAAACAGTGCAATGAGCCAGTAAGGAATGAGTTTAGCGAGAATGAACGACCACTTGGAGACGGGTGTGACGTTCATCTGTTCGATGGTGCCAGCCTCCTTCTCGCCAACGATGTTGAGTGTGGGCAGAAAGCCCGTCATCAGCATCATCACTATGGCAAAAAGGGCGGGAATCATATAGAGCTTATAGTTCTGCCCCTTGTTGTATAAGGTGAGAGGCGTGATGTTTGATGTTTGATGTTTGACGTTTGAGGTGACTATCTGACTTAGATAGGCGCTACCCATTGAGCCCTTGGTGCCGTTGACGGCATTGGCTGCAATGAGATACTTGCCATCACGAATCTCGAGGATAACGTCGGCCCTACCCTTCTCAATGTCCTTCATCGCCTCAGCATAGGTGGACTTCTGTCCACCGAAAATAAAGTAGTTGGAGGCTGCAATCTGCTGTACCAATCGCTGCGACTCCACGGTGTGGTCGATGTCAACCACATCCACCACGATGTTCTTCACTTCCATCTGCATCACCCACGGCATGACACACATGATGACGATGGGGAACATGATGATGAGTTTGGGCAGAAACGCATTGCGGCGTATCTGCAGGAACTCCTTTTGTATGAGATACTTAATCATAATTGAGAATTGACAATTGATAATTATTATCACTTCAGTCTTACATCAAACTTCTTCAAGGCGATGGCAAGCAGCACCACCGTCATACCTGTCAGCACAGCTACCTCGCGAGCCACTTCGCCAATGCCCACACCCATGATCATCAGCTTGCGCATGGCCTCGATATAGTAGCGGGGCGGAACCACCGCAGCCAGCCACTGAAGCACTTGCGGCATCGATTCTACAGGAAACAGCATGCCCGACAGCATCACCACAGGCATCAGCAGCACCATAGCCGAGAGCAGCAGGGCTACAAGTTGTGTCTGTGCCACGTTGGAGATGAGCAGTCCCAGCGAGAGCGCCAATAATATATATAAGGTACTCACAGCTAAGATCCAGAATAGCGAACCAGCCAATGGCACTCCCAACACGAAACGCGCCATCAGGAGGATGGTGATGAGGATGGCGAAGGCCAGCACCAGATAGGGCACCGCCTTGGCAATGATAACCATCAGGGGCTTAACGGGTGATACTAACAGTACCTCCATCGTACCTTTCTCCTTCTCGCGGACAATCGATATCGAGGTCATCATGGCACAGATGAGCATCAGCAGCATACCCATGATGGCAGGCACGAAGTTGTAGGCTGAACGCATCTGGGGATTGTATAAAAGTGAAGAGTGAATAGTGAAGAGTGAAGAATTCTTCGCAGAGCGAAGCGGCAGAGCCGAGC
>JAGCPC010000123.1 GCA_017642485.1 Prevotella sp.
CCTGAGCCAATGACATTTTGGTCTTATCAAACTCGTCGGCACTCACCAGTTTCTGGTTGTAGAGATTCTCCTCACGCTGGAAGTCGGTCTCAGCCTGCTTCAGGTTGATCTCTGCCAGACGCACGCGCATTTCAGCACTCGAGAGCTGGGCCATATCAGGTATTACCTTTACC
Source organism: Prevotella sp. (assembly GCA_017642485.1). GTDB lineage: Bacteria > Bacteroidota > Bacteroidia > Bacteroidales > Bacteroidaceae > Prevotella. The sequence continues at coordinate 174 of JAGCPC010000123.1, forward strand.
TTGGCTATCACGTCGCCAGCATTCACATAGTCGCCTGGTTCCTTTAGCAACTCTGAGATGATACCAGAGATCTGTGGTTTGATGTTAACCTCGTTGCGAGGTTCAATCTTACCAGTGATAATGGTGGTTTTCTGGATGCTGTCCAGTTTAGGAGTGAATTCATTGTAAACCACTTCCTTTGGTTGGCTCTTCTGCCACAAGAACACGAATGTTCCGATGAAAATCAACGCGATAATCGCTGCGATAATCAGTTTTGAATAGCGTTTCATATGCTTAGTATTTTTAATGTTTAATCTTTTAATGTATAATGTTTAATGTATTACTCGTCTCGCATTGCATCTACTGGTTTGATACTCATAGCTCTGGCTGCAGGGGCTAATCCAGCCAGCACGCCCAGTGTACTTACCACTACGGCACAGAATATTGCTGTCCAGAATCCTACCTGGAAGTGAGTCTCTATTATACCGTCCTCAGTATTGGCCAATTCCAGCATCTGCAGTATCATCACTGCAAAGAGGATTCCGCTCATACCAGCCACCAGTGTCAGCACTATACTCTCTGAGATAATCTGCGAAAGTATCATCTTTGGTGTAGCGCCGATTGCTCTACGGATACCAATCTCTGTGGTACGTTCCTTCACCGTCACCATCATGATGTTTGATACACCGATGGCACCAGCAAACAAGGTTCCCAGACCTACCAACCATATCAATACGTTCACGCCCTTAAACAGATTATTGATCATCTGGAACATCAACTCTGTATTGAATACGAACACACCTTGTTCATCAGTAGGATCTACATAGTGAGCTCTGGCCACGGTTTCGCGGATGCGAGGCGTAACCTTACTCATAATCACACCAGGACGACCTGTAGCAGCGATAATATCAATTGCATTACCACGATTAAATACTGCCTGCATCAAGGTGATAGGGATGGTGATACGCTCTTCTGAACGTCCACCTATCGAAATACCGCCTGAGCTATAGTCTACACCAACCACTTCGTAATAGGTAGAATCCACACGGATCTTCTTGCCACAAGGGTCGCCACCTTCCTTAAACAGGTCTTTGTATATCTTCTTGCCAATCACGCACACCTTGCGCTGTTCTTTGATATCCACATCGTTCAGATACCTGCCATAGTATATCTTTGGCTCCATTATCTTAGCCACTTCTGGCACAGAACCATGCATAGTGGGACTGGTTTTCTGGTCACCATAATATGCTGTTCCTCCACGTCCCATCAGCATTGGAGCCACAGCATCAAGCTCAGGCACTCTCTGCTTCAGGCGATCCACATCTTTATATACCATATACCAGCGGCGTCCCTTACGGAAACCCTTATAAGGCTTAGAGGTCTGTTCAGCACCAACGATAACGGTATTCTGAGCAAAGCCTTCGAAGTTGCTGTACAACTTCTCCTTCATGCCCTGTCCGCCACCCATCAGGGCTACGAGCATAAACACGCCCCAGAACACACCGAATCCGGTGAGGAACGAACGCGACTTGTTGCGAGTCAGCGTGTCGATGATTTCTCTGTAACTGTCTATATCTATTCTCATAATCCTAATCTGCTCTAAGTGCCTCGATGGGGCGAATTCTACTTGCTTTATATGCAGGGATGAGTCCTGCGATTGTACCTGCTATCACCATCACCATTGTAGCCTCGATACAAACATCCAAGCCTACAGTTGGGTCGACAAACAGTGTAAGTTTCTGTACACCCAGATCTGTCACCTCATGACCTAGTGTAGCGTCCATATACTCATTGGCAAAGATACCGAACAGCATACCTAAGTAACCAAACAGAGTGGTGATAATCACACTCTCAACAATGATCAGTCGCAGTATGCTCCAAGGCTTGGCACCAATAGCCTTACGAATACCAAACTCGTGAGTGCGCTCCTTCACAGTGATGAGCATGATGTTGCTAACACCTACTATACCTGATAGCAGCGTAAACAGTCCTATCACCCAGAGGAAAGTATGTATGATGGCGATACCATCGTTCATCTGCAGGCTCTGTGTATAGTTGTTCCAGATCCAAATGGCACGTTTGTCGTCAGGGTGTGCCTGGTGCATACCATTCAGGCGTCGACGATAGTCCTTTTCAAAGTCATCGTTTGCCTTCTCCGTGTTCAATCCATGGAACGTAAACTCTATACTTCCTATGCTAGGCGTATTGGCACCATAGATACCTTTGATGGTTGAGTACGACGAATAGGCGTTACCCCACCCTTCGTCACGACCTTTATAGATGCCAACCACCTTAAACTGGATGTTGCCCACCTTTACAAACTTACCCAACAGTGTTTTGTAGTCCTTAGGCTCCAGTTCTTTGGCCTGACTATCGGTAAGTACCAGTACCTTGCGGCGCTCCTTCACGTCGATATCGTTGATAAATCGTCCACAGATAAGATGCGTCTTAACTATCTGAGTATGTACTGGGTAAACACCTGCTATCTGCATACTCTTATAGTTCTCACCATTAGTTACTACTGCGCTTGTATAGTAGCAGGCTCCCACTTCGTCTACATTCTCTGTAAACTCCGTCTCAGTAGCTTCCATATCGTGGGTGTTCAGTTGGATATAGCGCCCCTCCTTCATACCCTTATAGGGTTGCGAAGTGCGGCCCCCCTCCACCTCTATCGAGTTGGTCAGATAGTCGCTGTTCATCTTCATCGTAGCGTTGATGAGTCCATTGCCAGCGCCCAGCAGCACGATGATCATAAAGATTCCCCACGCCACAGCAAATCCTGTGAGCGTAGTGCGAAGCTTATTTCTTCGTGCCGTCTGCCATATTTCTGTTAGTATATCGTGCATAGCTATTACTTCATCATGCCGTTAATACCGAATGGACTTGCGTCGTGGTTCAGGTTCTCTTCTATCTGACCTATGATGCCATCCTTGATGTGTACTATCTTATTAGTCTCATTGGCCACACCGCTCTCGTGGGTTACCACTACTATGGTCATACCCTCTTCCTGGTTGAGCTGCTTGAGCAACTGCATCACCTCCACCGATGTCTTCGAGTCGAGAGCTCCTGTGGGTTCGTCGGCCAGAATAATCTGTGGACGGGTGATGAGTGCTCTGGCTATTGCCACACGCTGTTTCTGTCCTCCCGACAGCTCATTGGGGTAGTGCTCGGCCCAGTCGGCCAGGCCCAACTTGTCCAGATACTCCATCGCCATCTGGTGACGCTTCTTTCTGGATACCCCCTGATAGAATAATGGCAACTCAACGTTTTCCACGGCGGTTTTGAAAGAGATGAGATTAAACGATTGGAAAATAAAACCTATCATCTTGTTGCGATACTC
>JAGCPC010000124.1 GCA_017642485.1 Prevotella sp.
ACATCAACAGGTTTGAAACCATCAAACGGTTGCCACGCACGGTTGGTGATGCGGAGCACGGTGCGCACTGCTCCTGAGGCTACCACCTCCATCGTGGTGTTGCGCACATTCTCATACATCACAGTCCACCCTTTCTTGGCATCCCATGCATGCATAGTGCCACAGCCAGGAGTGGAACCAGTCCACAACACGTCATCGCCAGCACCAGCCGCCTTCTGTTCCTCCGTGGGATAGAACGCTGTCTCAGCTATGTCGGCCTTCAACTGCTGATGACCGTAGTAGTCGATAGACTGACGATGGTCGCAGTAGGCACGAAAGCCCACCATGTCGTTCTCCATCACGGCACCGTGAGGGAAGATATACTGGTAGGGGTTGCTCGTCTTTGGGAAAGTGATAGAGTTTATAGGCATGTGCTTCTGGTTCTTTGCCGCACGGTCGCGAATCGCGATGGCACCATAGCACGTAGCGGGATACTCACGTGGAGCCCCCACATACGAAAAAACGACGGTGAACGTCTGCTTCTCTCTCTTCTTCATATCAGTGACAAAAGAGAGTTCGTCAAACAATCCATCATCGTCAAGATCATCGAGCTGGCAGGGAAGTTCCTTGCCATCGAGTGTCACGAGTGCTGAAACAACACTGCTGTCGGCAGATGCGGCATAATCTTTCAGCGACACCACGACAGGCACAGCCTTACGTGACTTGCAGTAGGTATTGGTTACTTCTACCTTTATGGTCTTATCTGCTGCCATAGCGGTTATCGCCATCAGCAGGCAGGTTATCATCCAAATTGATTTTTTCATTATAGTTTAGGTTCTAACTATTATCTATTATCTTTTATCTATAATCTGTAATTTCCCTCAGCGGCTTCATCACAAACTCCCTTTCCTTCATCAGCGGATGGGGAATGACGAGGTCGGCTTCCTTTATCTTCAAATCGTCATAGAGAAGGATGTCAATATCGATGACTCGGTCGTGATACTCTCCCCCCCTGCTCTTCTTGGTTCGTCCCATCAGGCGTTCTATCATCTGTGTAGCCCTGAGCACTTCACGTGGGGACAACTCCGTTTCAACGCATATCACCGAGTTGACAAAGTCATTATCTGACTTGAAGCCCCACGGCTCCGTGCTGTACAGTGACGAGCGTTTTGATATCTGCCCTACCCTTTGCTCTATCAGTTCATAGGCCTTGAGGATATTGGCTTCTTTGTCACCAAGATTTGTCCCTATGCCAAGATATACTGTATGCATCTTCTATCTCCCTCTCTGCGGGAGAGGGCTGGGGTGAGGTGTTTAATCGTTCAGTATCAGCATCACATCGCCGAAGCAACCCACGTTGTACCCTGCCTTTATTGCCTGCTTGTAGGCATCGTACACCAGGTCATAACCTCCGAAGGCGCATGTCGCCATCATCATCGTTGACTTAGGGTGATACAGGTTTACGAGGCATGAGTCTGCCAGCCCGTAGTCGTATGGAGGGAAGATAAACTTGTTCGTCCATCCGTCATAAGGCTTGACAAAGCCATCGGTACCCACTACCGTCTCTGTTGCCTTGAGTACGCTGGCTCCTACGCAGCAGACATGGTGACCCGCCTTCTTTGCGCTGTTGATAGTATTGCAGGTCTCTTCCGTGACATGCATCTCCTCAGAGTCCATCTTATGTTTGCTGAGATCCTCCACCTCTATAGGGTGGAAGTTACCCAGGCCACAGTGCAGGGTGACAAATGCAGTCTTGATACCATGTATATCAATACGCTTCATCATCTGACGGGTGAAGTGCAAACCAGTGGAAGGAGCCGTCACAGCACCCTCCTCGGTAGCAAACACCGTCTGGAAATCGTCAAAGTCATCCTCTGTCACTGGACGGTCGAGTTGGCCGTCCTTACCCTTATGGTCGATGATATAGCGTGGCAGCGGTGCCTCGCCAAGGGCAAAGATAGACTGCTTAAACTCCTCATGAGGGCAGTCATAGAGGAAGCGCAGTGTACGACCGCGCGAGGTAGTATTGTCTATCACCTCTGCGACCAAGGTACCCTCTTGGTTAAAGAACAGTTTGTTACCTATACGTATCTTACGTGCTGGCTCTACCAACACGTCCCACAGGCGCATCTCCTGGTTAAGTTCTCGTAGTAGGAACACCTCTATCTTAGCATCCGTCTTTTCCTTTGTACCATACAGACGGGCAGGAAACACCTTTGTATTGTTGAATACAAACATGTCATTCTCTCCGAAGTAATCAAAGATATCAAGCAGGGTGAGAGGCTGTTTCTTACCATCTTCCCCCTTGATAGCCTTACCCTTGGCATCGGTCTTGTAGAGGTTTATCTTTTGTGACTTCTTATGCACTACCACCATGCGGCACTCGTCAGGTCTTTTCAATGAGAAGGTTGTCTCCTCTCCCTGTTCATTGGTCACAGTATGTGTTATACTGTGAGGATAGAGTGCCACTTGGTTACTTGGCAGGTTGTAATCAAACTGTGATAGTTTCATTTATATAATTGAGAATTGAATTATTATAGGAGCTATAGATACTATAGGAACTATATGAACTGTGAACTGTGAACTGTGAATTATGAACTATGAACTGTACCGAGCCACTGTTCGAAGTCATCGAGAGTAATGCAGTCCTCTATACGCACGTCGCCGAGACGAGTGCGGCAGAGCTGGGTGAGATATGCACCGCTACCCAAGGCTCTGCCTATGTCGCGAGCGAGAGCACGAATGTAGGTTCCTTTGCCACACTCCACCCGTATCTGCGCCTGCATCTTCTCGGGGTCAAACCATAGCAGTTCGATATCCTCGACGTGAACGGGCTTGGGGTCGAGTTTCACATCCTCTCCCCTTCTCCTTAGCTCGTAGGCACGGTCGCCGTTTTTCTTTACAGCACTGTAGGTTGGCGGCACCTGCATTATGTCGCCCTTAAACTGTTCGAGCACCGCCTTGATACCTTCCTCGGTGATATGCTCCGTAGGAAATGTAACATTGACAGGATGTTCCATGTCGTAACTCGGCGTGGTGGCTCCAAACTGCAAGGTGGCGGTATATTCTTTGGAGTGGTACTGCAAGTGGGGTATCTGTTTGGTGCATTTCCCTGTACACAGTATCAGCACACCAGTAGCAAGAGGGTCGAGCGTGCCAGCATGTCCCGTCTTTACACGTTTTACCCCAGCAGCCTTTGATATACGAGTTCGTACAAACGCCAAGGCTCCGAAACTCGACATGCCGTAGGGTTTGTTGATATGCAGTATCTCGCCTTCGACGAAGTTCATATCAGGTTGGTTGCTATCAGCAGCGCACCAATGATGGCACAGTAGATGCCGAAATATATCAGTTTGCCACGCTTTACGATGCTTATCATCCACTTACATGCCAGACATCCAAAGACGAATGCAGCGATAAAGCCTACCACGAGGGGCAATACTTCTATACTTCCAGCCACATTCTCACCCTTAGTCATCTTAAGCACATCGAGCAGTGCCTCACCCAGTATGGGCGGTATCACCATGAGGAAAGAGAACTGAGCAAGAGACTCTTTCTTGTTGCCCAGCAGAAGGCCTGTGGCAATGGTACTACCAGAACGTGACACACCAGGCAGCACCGCTACCGCCTGTGCCAAACCTATAATGAAGGCATCCTTTATGGAGATATGTTCCTTCTGACGTGGTTTAGCGTAGTAGGAGAAGATGAGCAAAGCGGCTGTGATGAGCAGGCAACAGCCTACCACCAATAGTCCCGAACCAAATATCTCCTCTACATAGTCCTTAAAGAACACTCCTACTATACCCACAGGGATCATCGAGATGATGATGCTTATGAAGTAGCGTGTCTCGGAGTTCATCTCAAACTTAAGCACACCTTTGAGCAACCATACTATCTCCTTCCACAGTATCACAAGTGTTGACAGCACTGTCGCTACGTGTACAGCCACCGTAAAGAAGAGATTCTCCTCACCATTCTGCATGCCAAACAGTGCCTGACCTATTGCCAGATGTCCGCTGCTGCTGACTGGCAGGTACTCCGTCAAGCCCTGTACTATACCTAATATTAAAGCTTCAATCCAATCCATCACTTCTTTTTTCTATGGTACATTATTCCGACTATGACTGACAGGAAACCAAAGAGACACACCATCGGTGCCACCTTGGTGCGCATAGCAGAGAATATCTCCGCATCAAACTGCGTATCTGTGGACTGCGCACCAGTCATCATCACAAAACCTATCACCACGATAAGCATGCTGATGCCTATCATGATGAAGTTTATCTTTCCAAAAGCAAAATTATCTTTTTCCACCTTAACTCACTTTGCTCGTACGAAGCGCTTGCTAAGCAAGCTACGAAAACGAAACGCTTCGCTACGAATACTATTATCTATTATCTATAATCTTTTTTATCTATATCTTGTACAGCCTCTTGGTCGGCATCTTCAGATAGCGGGTCACCGATACATAGACGCATACCAAGGATATCAGCAAACCAAACAGCAACACTGCAGCGCCCGTTATGGCAAGCACCTCCCATGTCACTACGGTAGTGATATCGGGTTCATATCTGTAAAGCGCATACACACCGCCAGCCAGTACGAGGTCGGCAATAATGCCTGCCACCAAACCCTCCAGCAACGCCATCGCCAAGAAAGGACGTCGTATAAAACTCCATGACGCTCCCACCAGTTTCATCGTATTGATAGTGAATCGACGTGCATAGATGCTCAGGCGCACCGCATTGTTTATCAATGAGAAAGACACCAACGTCAGCAACACGGCTATGACGAGCATCACGAGCATCACCTTCTGCAGGTTGCGATTTACGCTATCCATGAGGTCTTTCTGATAACTCACCTCTGCCACCTGACGGTATGACTTCAGCTCCTTGGCAATCCACTTCAGCGAGTCACCATTGGCGCAACTCGCCCTCAGATGCAACTCTGCCGTAGGCACAAAGGGGTTGCCACCAAGAAACTCCGACGGGTCGGTACCCAGTGCCGCCGTCTGTTCCTTCAGCGCCTGCTCACGTGTGATATACTCCAACTTGGTGACATAAGGACGTGTCTGCATACGGCGGCATATCACTGCCGCGTCATGATTGGAGACATCCTCACCAAACATCACGGTCACCGTGAGGTTTTCCTTTACATAATTAGTAAGATTGTGAGCTGTAAGACCCGTAAACACCACGAGACCTAACAATATGAGGACCAATGAAGTGCTGATACATAGCGTCACCGCCTGCAAACCACGTCCACTACTATTCCTCTTCTTTTTCTTTGTTGACATAAGTGTACATTTAGCCAAATTCACGTACAAAGGTACAACAAAAAGCAAACACCGACAACATTTTAACTACGTTTAACAATAAGGCAGGCTCACCATTTTTAGAGGTGAGCCTGCCTGCTATATATAAATAATGTGTAAGTCTGAATTACATCTCAGCACCGGCAGCGGTGAACTTCTTACCGTTTTTCAGGATAAGCACCTTGCCATTAGCCACGATCTTACCTTCTACAACAGCAGCAGCAGCGTTCTCAGCATTAACCTCGCTGATACCTGTCTCTATTGTTACGTCAGCAGCATCGCCGAAGCCACCCATTGCGTTAGCAGCACGTACGGTGTAAGCTACAGCGTCAGTAATGCCGAGATCGATAGATCCTGCCTCTAACTCAGGAATAACGTATGTATCACCCTGTACCAGAGCTACGAAGCCACCATTCTTCTCCTCGATGAGGTAAATGCCCGTGTCGCCACCGTCAGCAGGAGTGATAGAGATAGTATTACCTGAGATCGTTGCCTTTGGAGCAGCAGCCTGCTTTACTGCAGCCTGAGCTGTTGCAGCCCATTCGCCGAGAACGTTCTCGATAGAGTAAGTCTCAAGCGCACTTGCGTCGAGGATTGTCTCAAGTTTGGTACTATTCTTAGCGAAAGTTACAATATTTGAAGCTGGAGTAATAACCTCACCCTTAGAATCCATTGTGCCATACTCACCAGCTACCGTGTAGTCAACGTTGATACCACTTGGGTTCCAGCGACTGCTTAACAGGTTAGCACCGTTATCAGCCAATGTTGTATTGAGGAATACGCACTTAGGACCATCGCTGTCAGCACTCCATGCACGACCGAAGTTATACTTCTTTCCGTTTGGTGTAATCGTACAGTTTTTGAATACATAAAGCTCAGAGTTTGCTGTTATCGTAGCATCCTTTATGCTCTCGGTAACAATATTACATCCATTGAAGTAAACCTTACTATCACCGCAGAGGAAGTCAACAACACCGTGCAGTTCACCACCCTCGAAGTAATATGTTGCGCCTACCTTATTAGAATAGTATGTATCCTGATAAGACAGCATGTTTACATTCTTACAGATTGTATTTGTACCCTTGTCATGCAGTACGGCAGCACGACCTGTGCCGCCATCGAATGGCATATCATTCCACAGTGTTACATCCTGCAGATAGAGGTTAGAACCTGTGTTCAAGAACATGTCAGCAGAACCAAGGCCTTCCTTCTCCTTTGGAGGTGCATTCTTGATGATTGCCTTAGTGCTCTGACCTATGATAGAAGTGTTAGTACCAGAAAGACCAATCAGAGTTGCCTCACCAAAGTCGTATGTTCCATCTGGCAAGAATATCTTTGTGTTTGGAGTTGAGTTAGCCTCATTGAGAGCAAGCATCAGGCCACCAGCATCACCAGGGGCTACGATAAAGTAACCTGTTGCATCGTCCTTTACTGGGAACTCCTCAACATTATATACAGAAATCTTGTGAACGAATGTCTGAGCAGCGAAAGTCAGAGTGAGTGTCGTAGCTTCTCCGTCATACTGGAATGCCTGAGATGCGCCGTCAGCACCAGAAGCTGCCTTCGCATTAACATCTGCTGCTACTACGTTACTGTTAGCATCTGTTACTGTAAATGTAGTACCACTGCCATATTCGCACTCAGATACAACTACCTGTGCCTTACCAGCTACGTCAACAGAGATAGTACCATTTGCATCCATCGTCCAACCATGATTGTTGTAGTAGCTACCACCAGTAATTGTTATCGTCTCATGGTCTTCTGGATAGAAAGTCTTCTGAGTAAGGTCGTATGTCTGAACGGTTCCTACTGCAACAGACTCAATGTCAGTAACAAGAGCAGAAACAGTAGTGTTACCAGTTACAACGTCAGTTGCAACAACCTTAACCTTTGAACCATATACCCAACCACGGAACTTCTGTCCTTCAGCTATTGTGAGGTCTGCCTCAGTGTAAGGTGTCTCGCCTATAGCGTCTCCCTCATAAACCGTCTTCTTGCCAAGTTCCTTTCCGTTCTGGTCTTTATAGGTAATTGTTGCCTCCTGTACTTCAGTTGCCTCAGCCTTGAAGTATGGCAAATACTGTATGTTTTCAAATGTCAGAGTTGTTGCCTCACCAACATAAAGATATGTAACAACAGAAGCATCCTGATGGTAACACTTTGTTGTATATGGGTCAACAGTGCCAACTACTTCACCAGCAGCATTCTTCACAGAGAATGTTCTTTTAGCATACTGACAACCACCGATAGAGAACTTTACAGTACCGTCAACTGGAACAGTTATCGTCACATTTCTATAACCATGGCTGTCTGCCTGCTCATCATTTCCACTAAATGTCACTCCCGATGGAAGATCGGAACCATCATATCCCTGTACCTTCAACTGGTCATTCGTAATCTCGAAGTCTGTAAAATCACGCTGAACAGTCTCCTTGAAGACAACCTTTGAAAGCACGCCCTCTGCACCTGTGTGACGCTGGATATAAATACCTGTAACATCGGCAGGAATCTCTACATGAACGGCATTAGACTCCTGCACCTCATCTGTAGTAGCGATAAGGTCTGCATCTGCAGGTGTAGCGGCACCATCTGTAAATGTTGCCTTACCATCAGCTATGGTGCACTTATATACATCAACACAGTAGGCTCCGACACCGTCACGCTTACCTATTGTAAGGGACAACTTGCCTGCTACCGCTGGCTTAGCGAAGAATGCGTAACCAGAAGAATTCAACTTGACACCCTTCAGGCCATTCTTTGTACCAGCAGCATCATTCACATTTGAACCATAATACAGCAGGGCATCATTCAAGCCCTTGGCTGGATTAGCCGTTGGTGCAGCCTCAGTGTAATCCCAGAGCAGGTCATTGTCACCAGCATACATTGAGAGCGAAGCAATCAGTGCCATGCACAGCAACGACATCTTTTGTAATAGTTTTTTCATAAATTGTTGTTTAGTTTATAATTAGTAATATATAAAAAGAATATTCGGCAATCAAATATTCGTAGCAAAATTACGAACTATTTTTTAAATAGCAAAACGTTTGAAACATTTTTTTCATGAGCAAAATGATAAAAAACAAAAAAGACGGCAACGAATAAAAAAATAAAAGAAAAATTTGGCAGTATGAAAAAAAATTACTACCTTTGCACTCGCAAATTGCGAAAGTACCACAAGAAGGTGCGTTTTGGTGCCATAGCTCAGTTGGTAGAGCATCGGACTGAAAATCCGTGTGTCACTGGTTCGAATCCCGTTGGCACCACCATTGAAAAAAGCAGTTACAGACTCCTGTAACTGCTTTTTTCTTTTATCTCAAACTCCTACTTCTTACTTTTTCCTTATTACTTTTTTACTTTCGCTCTATAGCGAGCTCTCTCCCTCCACGTAGTTTTCCATAAAGAGGTGCTCGCCGTCGAACACTGCATAGGTAAACTGGCTTATCCAGTCGCCGAGTATCATGAGGCGCGACTGCTTGGTAAGCATGAGGTCTAGCTCTATGTGGCGATGTCCGAAGAGGAAATAGTCTATATCGGGATGGTTCTTCAGATAGTCTTTGGCAAAGAGCACAAGATGCTCCTTATCCTCACCCATGTATGGCGGTTCGGTACCATCGACGCGTTTGAGGCGCGAATGCTTTGCCCACGCAAGCCCGAACTTCACTCCCAGATCGGGGTGCAACCAACTGAACATCCGCTGGCAGAGTTTGCTATGGAATATGCTACGTATAAACTTAAATTTGCGGTCGGGGTCACCAAGCCCATCACCATGTGCGAGGTAGAAAGTCTTGCCGTGCAGTTCGAGGGTACAGGGTTTCTTATGGAGTATCACCCCGCACTCCTTTTCCAGATAATCGTATGCCCAGATATCATGATTACCCGTAAAGAAGTGCACCTCCACTCCCCTATCGGTGAGTTCTGATAGTTTGCCGAGGAAACGTGTATAGCCTTTAGGCACCACCTGTCCATACTCGTACCAGAAATCAAACATATCGCCAAGCAGATATACAGCCTCTGCCTTATCCTTTATCTCATCGAGGAAATTGACAAGGCGACGCTCCTGCATCCTGCGGTGAGGTATAGCCAAAGAACCTAAATGTGCATCACTCAAAAAATATATCATGCTTCAACTATGAACTGTGAACTATGAACTGTGAACTATTCAAACCCCAACTCCACGCGTGCCTCCTCAGTCATCATGCTTTTATCCCATTCTGGTTCAAAGACCATGTTGACATTGGCAGAGGTTACACCCTGTACGGCAGACACCTTGGAACGCACGTCCTCGATGATAAAGTCGGCTGCTGGGCACGATGGTGCGGTGAAGGTCATGTCGATGTCGAGTGCACCGTCATCGGCGAGGTCTATCTTGTATATCAACCCGAGGTCATAGATGTTGACAGGTATCTCGGGATCGAATACCGTCTTCAGCACCTCTATTATACGCTGTTCTATTTCGTTTTTCTCTTCTTGAGTCATCGTTTTTCTTTTTCTGCTAAAGAGCTTCATAACTTTCCTTGTTCTCTATAGGAATAATAGTTGCCGTCGGTTATTATCACGTGGTCGAGGAAGTGGATGCGCATAGTCTGACACGCCTCACCGATTTTCCTTGTCAGCATATCGTCATCACGGCTCGGTCGAGCGTTTCCGCTCGGGTGGTTGTGTGCTATGGCTATCACCGTAGCATTGTTGAGCAGTGCTTCTTTCATGACGAGCCGCACATCGACGGCCGTCTCGGTGATGCCTCCATGAGACAGTTTCATGGTCTTTATCTCCCTGTATGCCTGGTTCATCAGTATGACGTAGCTCTCCTCCACGTCGAGGTCGCGCATCTTTGCCCACAGGTGATTGTATATATCCATCGCGGTACCAAACTTCTTGCGCTCGGGCATTTCCGCCCCCTCACGTCTCTTGCCCAGTTCGCATGCCGCCAATATCGATATCGCTTTCGCCTCACCTATGCCTTTGTAGTCCATCAGTTGTCCGAGAGACATTTTACTCAGCGTGGCAAGATTGTTGTTGCAGTCAGCGAGCAGACGCTTCATAAGGTCAACGGCTGTCTCCTCCTTATTGCCCGAACCTACGAGTATGGCGAGCAGTTCGGCACTCGACAGCGCCTCAGCACCATGCATCATAAGCCTCTCACGAGGGCGATCCTCCTCGGCAAGTTGCTTTACGGTGAGTTTGTTCATATCGGGATAGTCAGAGTTGTTAGAATAATCTGGGATTATTTGTAAAATGTCTTCTCGAAGGCCTGAAATTCGTCCTTGCCGAGCACACAGCGTTTCCACCATGCTTCAAGGAAACCACATCCGTAGCCCATCAGTTGGACAAAGGCGGCGGCGATGCTGACGAAGCCTATCTTTAACGACTTGTTCTGTATGGACGAGTCAACGAATATCAGCAACGAGTACAGCAATATGGGTAACCAAGGCAAGGCACAAAGCCAATACCACCTGTGCACATCGTCATAGTGCATCAACACCCTTCCCACGGCTGAGAGGAGCACGAGGGCGATAACGCCAACAGTGAATACCATCGGCAGGAGGTGAACTATCTTCATCGTGCCAGGGTGACGCTTTTCCAGATTGATACGTGCTATACCGCTGTTATATACCTGACGGAAGAATTTCTTCAGGTCTGTGCGCCGCTTGTGCCATACCCATGCTTCGGGAAACAGGCGACACTTGTAGCCTGCCTCCACTATGCGGTAAGAGAAATCGATATCCTCACCAAATCGCATCTTAGAAAAGCCTCCCAACTCAGCATATACCTCTCGCCGTATGCCCATATTATATGAACGTGGGTAGAACTTATCGAGTTTTTTCTTTCCTCCGCGTATGCCTCCCGTCGTAAAGAAACTCGTCATGGAGTAGCTGATAGCCTTTTGCACCGTAGTAAATGAGGGGTGCGAAGCATCGGCACCGCCAAAGGCATCGCAGGTGCCATGTAGCGTAAGGTCATCTTCGACAGCCTGCAGGTAACCATCAGGCAACACCACGTCACTATCAAGTATTATAAGGTATTCACCCGCAGCACGCTCAGCACCATAGTTGCGACTCTGGCCTGGTCCGCTATTCTCTTTCATAAAATAGCGCAGTGGCAGTTTGCCGGCATACTTGTCGCACACCTCCTTACAAGGCGACGACGAACCGTCCTCCACTATGATAACCTCAAAATCGGCATAAGCCTGACGAGTGAGACTGTCAAGCAGTTCATCCACCTCATCAGGCCTATTATATACCGGTACTATAATACTATATTTGGGTGTCATAGCCTATAGTAAAAACTATGGTTTTCTAAAAGGATATCTTTTAGGAGCTAAAAGGATACCTTTTGGGGGGTCAAAAGGATACCTTTTCGATCCCCATTCATAATGCATTGTCTATCAGAAGATTACTCCTTGACACGCTGCAGGTAGCTACCATCGCGAGTGTCCACCTGTACGAGTTCGCCTTCCTCAATGAAGAGAGGCACACGAATCTCCACGCCTGTCTCCAGTGTAGCTGGCTTCAGAGTGTTGGTAGCTGTATCGCCCTTTACACCTGGCTCTGAGTGAGTGACACGCAGTATGGTCTTAACTGGCATCTCAGCATAGAGCACTGTATCAGTATCAGCATCGCTGACAACCTCTACGATGTCTGACTCCTTCATGTACTCTACCCCTGTAACGAGTTCTGCTGGTATAGGGGTCTGGTCGTATGTCTCCTGATTCATGAATATATAGTCCTCACCCTCCTTGTAGAGATACTGGTAAGGACGACGTGTGATCTGCACCTCCTCCAGTTTCTCACCGATGTTGAAACGACGCTCCAGCACACGGCCGTCGGTTACGTTCTTCAACTTGATAATCATGATGGTGTTACCCTTACCTGGCTTGCGATGCTGGAAGTCGATGCAAACCCAAATGCCACCGTCCATACGTACGGCAACGCCTTTCTTAATGTCTTGTGAATTAATCATTGTTTTTATTGTGTGTATAACTATGTTTCACGTTGCGCCCGCCTCGTGCGTACGCATAAAGTGCTGCAAAGGTAATAAAAAAGTAGAAAGTATAGGGTAGAAAGTATAAAGTTTTTGGGAATAACGTGTTAAAAAAGATTAAATAGAAGCCCGCTTTCAACTTTCAACTTTCATCATTCAACTATTATTTGTACCTTTGCACCTCGAATTGCGCAAATTAACAAAAATAAGATATCTTAAAAGACAATGAAAAGAACATTCCAGCCACACAATCGCCGTCGCGTAAACAAGCATGGTTTCCGTGCACGCATGTCAACCAAGAACGGTCGCAGAGTGCTCGCTAACCGTCGTGCTCAGGGCCGCAAAAAGCTCACTGTAAGCGACGAGCACCACGGAAAGTAATTATCTTCCGTGAGAAGAATGGCTTAGGCAAAGCCGAAAGAAAAAAACAACCAACTTATCTCAAAAAGAGATGGTTGGTTGTTTTTTTTTGTTAATTTTTCGCTTTTTTCTTACATTTTCTTGTAAAATTGGATAATTTTCCTTACCTTTGTGACACATTACTACTATTATACTGTAAACCTAAAAACTAAAAGGAGTTAACTAATGAAAAATGTAATCATCGAACAGAATGTCAGCAACCTGACAAACGCGGAGATGAAATCCTACCGAGCATTTGCCTACTGCTACAAGGGATTCTGCGACATTGACTACAATGAAAGTAAGCTTACGCTGAAAGGCGGACAGTGTGCCATATTCCTAAATCTCAGTTTCATCAAGGCGACAAACCCATCACTCGATTTCATCTGCGACGTCATCTATATCGATGAGTCGTTCCTACGTCAGAGTGGGCCACGCAACCCCTACATCATCCAGGGTATGCTATCGCTCTACTCCAACCCCATCATAGATGTCAGCGACAATGAGCAGGAGTTGTGCATCAATCTCTTTGCCAACTTCCAGAGGCGTCTCGATGCCACCGACCACCGTTTCTACAACGACATACTGAGAGTATCGGCAAGGATGCTCGCCCTCGACATGTTTGACATACAGTCACGCACACAGGTCACAGAGAAGATTTCGCAGAAATCATCTGACATCATGACACGCTTCATACAGATGCTGCAAGCTAAGGAGTACCGCTACAACCGTGAGGTGGCTTACTATGCCGAACAACTATGCGTAGTACCCAAGTACCTCAGCGAGATATGCAACAAGGTGAGTGGTTTCTCCGCATCATACTGGATCAACAAGTTTACCGCCCAGGACATATACGAACTGCTCACCAAGGACAGGAAGCGCAGTTCGGAGATAGCAGAGATGTTCCACTTTACCAGCACCTCCTACTTCAATCGCTACACCAAACGCTACCTCGGGGCATACCCTTCAGAACTACGCAAAAGGTAGTTGCCTGTCCATATACTCACGTTAGAGCCTTAGATTATTAAAAATAGTTTATTTTCTTGCCTGTATCATCATAAATTGCTACCTTTGCATATTATTTACAATAATATCACAAGGTAAAAGGATATATCATGATACAGGTAAATGTTATCAACAAAGGCAAACAACCACTGCCACAATATGCCACACCACAGAGTGCAGGCATGGACTTGCGTGCCAATATAGAGGAGGTTTTCACTTTAAAGCCACTCGAACGCAAACTCGTTCCCACAGGACTTTTCATAGCCCTTCCCGAAGGCTACGAAGCACAGGTGCGACCACGTAGCGGACTCGCACTGAAGCACGGCATCACCGTCCTCAACACCCCCGGCACCATTGATGCCGACTACAGGGGCGAAATCGGCGTGGTACTTGTCAATCTGTCCAATGACCCTTTCATCGTAGAACCAGGCGAACGCATAGCACAGATGGTGATAGCCAAGCATGAGCAGGCTGAGTTTACTATCGTGGAGCAACTCGACGAGACTCTGCGTGGTGCAGGGGGGTATGGACATACGGGAGTGAAGTGAGTTTCAGTTCACAGTTCACAGTGCATAGTTCACAGTGCATAGTTCACAGTGCATAGTTCACAGTTGAGACGGTTATTACTCATATTATCAATGTTGTGCTCGCTGAATGTATCAGCGGGCAAGTTTGAGTATTACTATATCGAGGCCGTCAGGCAGCAGGATATGGAAAACTATTTAGCTGCATTCGAGCTCTTCCGTCACTGCTACGAGCTCAACCCCAATGCGCCGGAGGCCAACTACGCCATCGGCATGTTCTATATCGCCATGCAGCAGGACTCCCTGGGTGTGGCATACCTCAAACGAGCCATCCAACTGGAACCCGACAACAATGAGTTTGGCGAACGTCTGGCACGCACATACCTATATCAGAATAATGCCACAGCAGCTGCTGAGGTATATGAAACACTGGTAAAACATCAGCCCGACCGCACGGACTACCTCGAACAACTGCTGCAGATATACAGCCAGCAGCATGACTATCCCAAGATGCTCTCTATACTCGACCGTATAGAACTACAGGAGGGACAGACAGAAAGCATCACATTGGAGAAGATGCGCATACGTTCCATGATGGACGACAATGACGGGGCATACAGAGAGCTGCAGAGCCTTATCGATGCACATCCTTTTGACATGAACCTGCGAGTGATGCTCGGCAATTGGTATCTCAACCAGGGCAAGAAGGAGGAAGCGCTCACCACATTCAATGATGTGCTCAGCGAGGAGCCCGACAATGCCCAGGCACAGATGGCACTGATGGACTACTACCGCAGCGAGGGAGAGATAGCACAGGCTGACACCCTGCTCTACGACATATTGGTCAACCCACGCACCAACTCCGACAACCGCCTTGAGTTGATAAGCAGTTGGGTGAGAGACAGTGAGTCACGCGGTGGCGACTCCATACGCATCATACAGGTATTTGACCGCGTACTCGCCATGCCACAGGCCACCTCCGACGTAGCAACGATGAAAGCGGCATACCTCGAATTGAAGCGATTTCCGTCTGCCGACATACAGCAGGCATGGAGGGATGTATTACGCATAGCGCCTGAAAACACCTACGCACGTCTGCAACTCATACAGCACATGTGGAGTGACAGCATCGACGACAATGTGATACGCGAGTGCGAGAAAGCACTGGAGTATATACCCGACGAACCCTCACTGTATTACTATCTCGGTCTGGCACAGTTTATCAACAAGCGCAACAAGGATGCCATACGCAGCCTGCGACGTGGCGCCAGCAATATCACTGCCGAGACCAACAAGGATATGGCTGCCGACATATACTCTCTGCTTGGCGACATATATCAGAAAGAGGGACGCATACAGGATACATACACAGCGTATGACAGCTGCCTCGTATATAACCCCGAGAAAGTGATGTGCCTCAACAACTATGCGTACTTCCTCTCCGAAGAGGGCAAGGACCTCAAGAAGGCGGAGAAAATGAGTTACCGTGCCATCACTGCCGACCCCCAGAGTGCCATATACCTCGACACGTACGCATGGATACTGTATAAGCAAAAACGCTACGAGGATGCCAAGGCATATATCGACATGGCGATAGAAAACCTCAAAGAGGGAGAGGATACGGATGGCGAGATAGCCGGACACGCTGCTAAGATTAACAAGAAACTGAAGAAGAAAAAATAACAAATGAACACAAAGAATATCACACTCGCACTGACACTCGCCTTGACATCGGCTGTGGCATTTGCCGACGATGCTCAGACAGGCGCGACAGTACTGGTAAAGGCTGATAAGGATACCGTAGCAGTTGTCAACGATTCTACCAAGCAGGTCGCTGACACCACAGCATGTGCCAACGATACCATCAAGCAGACCGTTGACACCGTGGCAGTAGCTACAGTCAAGCAGGACAATGCCTATGCCGAACGGCTGCAGCGTATCAACTACCTGCGACAGGTGTATGACCATGCTGTCTATGCACAGAATATCAGTTCGCGCATAAACCTCGGACTGCAGGGACTGGGCAAGGACATCACCCTCGACGGCAAACTGCAGATGCGTCGTGGACAGGTGATACGTCTTACCATCGTACCATTCGGACTTATGGAGGTGGCACGACTGGAGTTTACACCATCATACGTACTTCTCATCGACCGTGTACACAAGGAGTACGTAAAGGCCTCATATAGCGAAGTATCATTTCTCAAGGCCGAGGGACTGACGTTCTACACCTTGCAGTCACTCTTCTGGAACGAACTCTTCCAGCCAGGCAAGGCAAAGCTTTCTGATGGCGACCTCACATCATTTTCTCTCAACAGGAAGACTGACGGCATGAGTGAAATAGGTCTCGGTGAGAGACGCCTGCAGCTACGCTGGACGACCGACAAGAAAGCATATATCACCA
This sequence comes from Prevotella sp., assembly GCA_017642485.1. Classification (GTDB taxonomy): domain Bacteria; phylum Bacteroidota; class Bacteroidia; order Bacteroidales; family Bacteroidaceae; genus Prevotella. The sequence goes on from JAGCPC010000124.1 coordinate 16,607, forward strand.
ACACCGACATCACATACGACAAAAAGACGAAGAACGAGTCAAGCGTCAACGTAGCCTATAGCAATTTTGTCACTCTCGGCACCAAGAGGTTTCCTGCACACGAACGTATCACGTTCAATACCAAGGCATTCTCCACAGGCACCATGACACTCGACATCAATATGGGTACCATATCCACCGATGGCGGTTGGGAAGCCACCACCACCGTATCTGACCGTTACAAGAAAGTCACGGCAGAAGAGTTTTTCGCACGCCTCAGCAAACTGTAAATAAACCAACGCACACTATATCGTTCCCTCCCTTATGCGAGCACTTCTCCTTATTATAATAGCATCACTGACCATGTCGCTTTCCTATGCTCAGACGAGCAAGAAGATGACAAAGAAACCCGTTGCCTCGAAAACCACGACAAAGACAAAAACAAAAACTGCTACCCAGAAGAGCACATCGACAAAGAAAAACGAACCAAAATCTATCAGTGGACTGCGTAGCGAACAGGCACGCATAAAGCAGAATATACGCAAACAGGAGCAAGCCCTGCGTGCCAACAAGGCGCAGGTACAGAAGAAGTTGAAGGATCTGGAGCGCATCGGTGCCGACATGAATCGTCGCCAACAGTCTATCGACTCCATCAACCACGACCTCAGCCGTATCAATAGCGACATCGGCATGCTGACAACACAGCTCGACAACCTCACCCAGCAACTCAACGAGCGTAAGGAGAGTTACGTGAAGTCCATACGCTATATGGCAAAGCAACGAGGCATCGAGAGCCAACTGATGTTTGTCTTCTCTGCCAAAGACCTCAGCCAATTGTACCGTCGCATGCGTTTCGTGAAGCAGTATGCCGACTTCCAACGCTCACAAGGCAAGATGCTACAGGCAAAACAACAGCAGGTGGACACCAAACGTCAGCAACTTAACGTGGTGAAGGGGGAGAAGAACAACCTGCTGTATAAGGGAACAAAAGAGAAGCAGGCTCTCATGGCGCAGAAGGACGAACAGCAGAAGATCGTCACCTCACTGCAAAATCAGCAGAAGACCATACAGGGCATCATCGCCGAACAAAAGAAGAAAGATGCAGCACTCAATGCCGAGATTGACAAACTCGTGGCAATAGAGGTAGAGAAGGCACGACAGCGTGCTATAGCCGAGGCAAAGCGCAAGGCGGAGCAGGCTGCAGAAGCAAAACGTAAGGCTGAGGAATTGGCACGCAAGAAGGCGGAGGCTGAGGCTAAGGCACGTGAGAACGAGCGACGTATAGCCGAGGCCAAAGCAGCAGAAGAAAAAGCCAAAGCTGCTGCAAGAGCTGCTGCCAAGGACAAGGCGGCACGCGAGCGAGCCGAACAGATGGCACGTGAGGCCGAAGCAGCACGTATCGCTGCCGAACGCAAGGCTGCTGCCGATAGGGCACGTTCTGAAAAAGCGGTGGCCGATGCAAGGAAAGAGAGCGATGCCGCTGTGACACTGAGCAGTGCTGACCGCCTCATCAGCGGAGGTTTCGAGGCCAACAAAGGACGCATGCCTTCACCTATCGCAGGAGGTAGGATAGTAAGTCACTTCGGACAGCATGGTGTGGAAGGACTGCCTGGCGTCGTGCTTGACAACAAGGGCATCAACATACTCGGCTCACATGGCGCTGCTGTACGTTCCATTTACGATGGTGAGGTTAGTGCCGTATTTAATGTCGGAGGCTCCATGGGTGTATTGGTACGCCATGGTGCGTACATCTCTGTATATTGCAACCTAAGGAGTGTCAGCGTCTCACGCGGACAGAAGGTGTCAGCACGTCAGACTCTCGGCACCGTAGGTAATGACAATATACTGCAGTTCCAACTGCGTAAAGAGCGTGCCAAGCTCAATCCCGAACAGTGGATTGCGAGATAAATGATAGATAATAGATAATAGATGATAGATACAATAAAAGCGCTGCCGATGGGTAGCGCTTTATTTTTATTGGTACTCTTTGGGGACTAAATGTTTCCAAAGGGGGTAAGGGTTCTTCAGCAAACCCTTATTGTAGAAATGTCTGTCGCCCGTCACCTCTGGTCCGAGCCAGTCTGGTTTGGTGTATGCCTCATCAGCATCACTCAGTTCCACTTCAGCGAGGAGCAGTCCCTCATTGGCACCCTTAAACTCATCGACCTCAAAGGTATGTCCACCGCATGGCACGAGGTAACGCACTTTCTCTACCAGTCCGCCATGACATAGTTTCAACATCTCACGGGCATCATCTACAGGGATCTCGCGTTCAAACTCATATCGTGACAGTCCTCCATCACGTGAGGGGCTCTTTATCGTGAGATATGCCTTGTCATCTCGCAACCGTATGCGCACCGTTGCGCCATTGACATCCATATAGCCCTGGGCGATGACTGACGACGACGATGCCTCATCTCTGAAAGTGCCGTCACGTTTTACCAGAAACTTACGTTCTATCTCCTGTGCCACTTTTTACTATCCCACAGATATTATAGTATATACAGCATACAGCACGCCCAGCGCTATCAGTACGCCGAATATCCAGTTTATCACGTTTTTCTGATGCTTCTGTTGTTTTTCAGCGTATGCAGCCTTCTTGGCATCACGCTTTGCATGTTTAAAGTTGCTCATGATTCTTTTCGTTGTTTAGTTATTGATATTCTTAATTTTGTTCTTCCATCAGGTATGCTTTAATAAAACCGTCCAGCTTTCCATCCATCACGCCATCGACATCGGCAGTCTGATAGCCTGTGCGATGATCTTTCACGCGGCGGTCGTCAAAGACGTACGAACGTATCTGGCTACCCCACTCTATCTTCTTCTTTCCTGCCTCTATCGCCGCCTGTGCCTCCATTCGTTTCTTCATGGCACGGTCGTAGAGTTGTGACTTCAGCAGTCTGAGGGCATTCTCCCTGTTCTGTTGCTGCTTGCGCGATTCGGTGTTGGCGATGAGTATCTCCTCTTCCTCGCCCGTGTCTGGGTCTTGGTACATATAGCGCACTCTCACACCCGTCTCCACCTTGTTGACGTTCTGACCGCCGGCACCCGATGAACGGAAGGTATCCCATGATATCCTTGCTGGGTCTATCTCTACCTCTATGGTATCATCGATGAGAGGTGTCACAAACACCGATGCAAAACTCGTCATTCTCTTACCCTGAGCATTGTACGGGCTGACCCTCACCAGGCGGTGTACGCCGCTTTCCGACTTTAGGTAGCCATACGCATAGTCTGCCTCTCCCTGGTTTTCTATCTGCATGGTGACAGACTTTATGCCAGCATCATCAGCCTCGAGCAGATCCACCACGGTCACCTTATAGCCACCCTTCTCAGCCCAACGCAGATACATACGCATCAGCATCTGTGCCCAGTCCTGTGCCTCGGTGCCACCAGCGCCGGAGTTTATCTTCAGCACGGCGTCCATGGGGTCTTCCTCCTGTCGCAGCATATTCTTGAGTTCGAGGTCCTCGATAGCTTTTATGGCACGTTCGTATGCCACGTCCACCTCCTGTTCGGTGACCATCTCATCCTTATAAAACTCCATCGCCAGCTGCACCTCATCCGCAGCAGTGCGCACCTCCTTGTAACCGTCGAGCCACTTCTTCAGTTCGCCCACCACCTTCATCTGTGCCCTTGCCCTCTCTGGGTCATCCCAGAAGTCTGGAGCCTGCGTACGGAGGTCTTCCTCCTCGTACTCTATCTTCTTTCTGTCTATGTCCAGATATTTATACAGAGCATCCGCCCTGTCCATCACATCTTTCAGTTGTTCCTGTGTTATCATCTTTTTTAATTAGAAATTCCTAATTAATCATTGTACATCTGTTCAATGATTTCAGCGTAGTTTTTTATCACTACGGGGCGGCGTGTCTTCAGTGTGTTGGTCAGTTCGCCACTCTCCATGGTAAATGGTGATGTGAGCAGTGTGAAGCGTTTCACCTGTTCGTAGCCCGCCAGTCCCTGCTGCAGAGTGTCTATACGTTCCGCGAGCATCTTTATTATCTTAGCATTGCGACATAGATCCTCACGTCCCTCAAACGGTATGTTATATTCACGAGCATACTCCTCCAGCATAGGATATGCCGGTACTATCAGTGCAGAGACAAACTTACGTTCCTCGGCTATCACCACTATCTGTTCTATAAACTTATCCACCAGCAGTTTCGACTCCACCGCCTGTGGTGCTATGTACTTGCCGTTAGATGTCTTGTATAGGTCCTTTATGCGCTCCGTCAGGAACAGTTCTCCGTCACGTATGTATCCAGCATCCCCCGTACGGAAATATCCATCCTCCGTAAACGACTCCTTGTTGAGCGTCTCGCGCTTGTAGTATCCACGCGTTATCGTAGGTCCCTTGAGCTGTATCTCGTCGTTCTCCCCTATCTTCACGTCGATACCGTTGATAGGACGTCCCACCGAACCTATAGTATAAGGTTCGTCCTTATGGTCGCACGATACCGTGGCGAGGCTCTCCGTCAGTCCATAACCCACTATCATGTTCAGTCCCAGGCTGTGCACGAATGTCTCCACCTCTGGCGACACCACCGCTCCCGCCGTAGGAAATATGTTGGGCTTCACCAGTCCAAACTGTTTTCTCACCAGTGCCAGCAGCGTTTTGTCTATCGCCTTGTACTTCATGGTGAGGAGCAGTGACGGCCGTTTGCCGTGCGCCTTACACTCCACGTTATACTTCTTGCCTACCGCCAGAGCCTCCTTGAAGAGTTTCTGTTGCATGGGCGATGATGAGTCTATCTTATCCTGTATGCCAGCATACACCTTCTCCCAGAAGCGTGGCACCGCCGACATACACGTTGGGTGTGTCTCCTTCATCGACTTCTGTATCTCGCGGGGGTCGGTATTGATTATCAGCATGCTGCCTTCCGTCAGTGCCAGGAAGTCCCATCCCCTCTCAAAGATATGCGCTATGGGCAGAAATGTTATCACCCTGTCATCCTCTCCCACAGGCACGCACTCGTTGTTTGCCTTAAAGGCAGCAGCATACTGTCCGCAGGTGAGCACCACTCCCTTTGACTCTCCCGTAGTGCCCGAGGTATATAGTATGTTGGCGATGTCATCGTCATTGAGTTCGTTCCATAGCTGCTCCACCTCTGTCTGGCGTGGCAGTGCCTCGCCCTGCTTCATGAAGTCATTGAAGTATATCGATGTCACGTCATGCTCTGCCAACGTCACCGAGGCATCATATATCACTATCCTCTCCAGCGTGGAGCACAGTGCCTGCACCCTGCGTGCCTTGTCATACTGCTCCTGTTCGCCGACAAACATTATGCGTATCTGCGCATCGTTGACGACATACTGCAGTTGTTGCTCCGAACTCGTAGCATAGAATGGTATCGTCACCGCTCTCACTCCGAAGGCTCCGAAGTCGGTATAGAAATACTGTAGAGCATTCTGTGAGAACACACCGATATTCTCCTGGGTCTTCACACCCAGGTTCAGCAGGGCGTTCGACACCTTCTTCACGCTCTCCGAAAACTCGTTCCATGATACCTTTCTCCATACGGTGCCCCCGAAGTCCTTGTATTCAAAGACTGTCCTGTCACCATATTTCTTTGCCTGTTCGTGAGGCAGCAACGCTAAATGACACACTGTTTGCATGGCAGTACGTTTTTATCACATATCAATTTTGAATGCAAATTTACAAAAAAAGTATAAAATGAGCAAACTTTTAATATAATTGTGAATTATGAATTATGAATTATGAATTTATTTACTACCTTTGCAAAACTAACGATAACAAAAAAACTCACCATGACCATCGACCAATACGTCAATGATGCAGTAGCACTGCTCAAACAACTCATTGCCACCCCCTCCATAAGTCGTGACGAGAGTGCAGCAGCCGATATAATGGAGCAAGCCATACGCAGCTACGGCTACGAGCCAGAGCGCATAGGCAATAACCTGCTCATCAAGTCATCATCATGGGACGACAACCGTCCCACCATACTCCTCAATGCCCATATCGACACCGTCAAACCCGTCTCCACCTGGACACGCGACCCCTTCACTCCCACCATCGAGGGTGACCGCCTCTATGGTCTCGGTTCCAATGACTGCGGTGGTGGACTGGTGAGCCTCTTGCAGGTGTTTAGGGCAGTTCACAGTTCACAGTTCACAGTTCACAGTGCGAACTATATCTACCTCGCCTCCTGCGAGGAAGAGGTCAGCGGAGCTGGCGGCATTCGTGCCGTGCTCCCTTCACTTCCTAAGGTTGACGTAGCCATCGTCGGCGAACCCACCGGCATGCAACCCGCCATCGCCGAGCGCGGCCTCATGGTCATCGACGGCGTAGCCCACGGCAAGAGCGGTCATGCCGCTCGTGGCGAGGGCATCAACGCTATCTACCAAGCCCTCGACGACCTCTTGTTCATACGCGACTATAAGTTCCAGCGCGTCTCATCCCTCCTTGGCGAGACCAAGATGCAGTGCACCATCCTCAATAGCGGCACCCAGCACAATGTCGTGCCCGATGAGTGTCGCTTCACCATCGACGTTCGCTCCAACGAGCTATATACCAACGAGGAGATATTCGAGTTCTTGCAAGGCAAACTAAAGAGCGACCTCCAGGCACGCTCTTTCCATCTGTACAGTTCTTCGCTGTTCAGCAGCGAAGACGATACGTCACTTCGTGACTACGATACGGCGCAAGCGCCTACGATACGTGGCTACGCCACTACGATACGCGAGCAAGCTCTCTACAATAAATCTCAAACCTCAAACCTCAAACCTTCCCTCGGCTCTGCCGCTTTTACAAAGCGCGAAGCGCGACTAAAAGAAATCTCAAACCTTTTCCTTCGTAAGTTCACCGAACTCGGCATGCAGCCCTTCGGCTCCCCCACCCTCTCCGACCAAGCCCTCATGCGTTTCCCCAGCTTCAAGCTCGGTCCAGGCGAGAGTAGCCGTTCCCACTCCGCCGATGAGTACATCTGCATCAGCGAGATTCAGCATGCCATAGACACCTACCTCCAGTTGCTCGCATAAAGAAATAGCATTCGCCCCACCCATCCATTGATGAGTGGGGCGAACCGTTGTTACTCCCTCTTATCTACAAATTCATATCCACTGTACTGTGCCCGTGGGAAGACAAACATACTGTCATCTATGCCACCCGACTTGAAGTTAGAGATATTTATCGTTGCCCACAAGAAGGCAACCTTCACCCTGATACGCTTCGGATTATGAGTCGCCAGGTCCAACAGCACCTTAGCCTCCTTCACCCCGTCAACACCCTTCTTCGCCTTTAGCGTCACCAGCAGACCCTCATCTTCACGAGTCACGCTGTATGTGTAGTTATCAGGTTCGAAGGTAAACTTCTCCTCATACTTTCCCTTCTCCGTACCACTGTGTATCTCCACCACCTTCTTTTTCTCCTTCGTGATATATGCCGTCACGCCATCATTCCATCCCTTGCTGTTCTTCGACACATACCTGCTCTTCTTACCCTTATACCATATCGTGCCCTCCGTTTTATACAGATTAGCCACATTCACCTTATAGTGCAGCGTAGCCCCCTGACTGCTGAAGGTCCTTTGCCACGCCTGCATAAACAGGTGCTTCGCCTGCTGAGCATTCGGACTATCGGCCGACGGTTTCTTCTTCGCCTCCGAAGTAACGTTGGTGCACATCATCAGCGCCAACACCATATATAAAAAGACATTTCTCATATTTCCCCGCAAAGGTACAAAAAATCTCTCTCTCCTCCAAATTTTTAGGGGAAACTTACCAGTTATCGTCCTCATTGCCTATGAGGCCGTTCTTCACCGCTTCCTCTATTTTGTCCATTATGGCATTAGAGTAAGCGTGAGTCATCACGAGAGCCTTTGAGCAGGTGCGCTTCTGCAGGTCTTTCTCCACGAAGGGATAGTGTCGCACTATCTCCCATTGCTCGTCATAGAGTCGGCGGTCCGTCTTGTCGGCATTCATACGTTTGCCGTCAGCATACACATCCTTGTTGCGGTTGTGATCCTTGCTGTCAGTATTCGTCAGTCCTCCCAGCCATCCACCGCTTTCCACCTTCACCACGTCATAGTTCTGCACCGTATAGGTCACACGCACCTTGCCGTCCTTTATGTCAATCCTTATCACGGGAGTTATGTTCACTATATAGCGATAGAGCGTACCCGTATGGTCGGCGATAGCATCCAGCGTTGACGATATGATGATGCATCCGTCCTCCTTGTCGTTCAGCGTTATCGCCTGCTTATCCTTAAACGTAGCCGTCACCCAGTAGTTCAGCATCACATAAAGTTGCTGCTTAGTCTTTCCTGGAGCCTGTATTATCTCCTGATAAGTAAGCGACTCGTTCTTGTCAAACTTCATATCGCCTGCCAGCGTCATAGCGGCATCCACCCACTTGTCGCCATAACGGCTTTTAGCATATTTCTCCAAGTCGGCAGCCTTCATCACCTGTGCCTCCACTGTCAGCGAAGCCCCGCATATTGCGAGCATCATAGTCATCAATAATGTCTTCATCAATTCATTCATTTAACACCTGCAAATTTATGAACTTTTTTTCTTTTCTCCAAATTTTTAGGGGAATAAAGATTTTAGCTGAAGGAACGTTTCGTTCCTTCAGGTTCATTCATGAGTCCACATTTCGCGGAATTATTATTGAGTGGAACACTCACCTGTCCCTGCGTTCTCGGTGGAAGGAGCAGTATGGGGTGAAGTGAAGTTACGCATTATCATAGAAATAGTCGATGTAATTCCTTTTCTTCCATCTCTTTAGTTTTTCTTTAAAATATATCCTTATGCTCTAACCAGTATTCATAGAGGAACTTACTATTGTCAATCAAGTCAAATCTATCCCAGAACCTTGTGTATTGAGCAGGTATAAGTTCATGCCATTTCTTCCGATCGCTTTCCATAAAGGCGATATTATCCATCTCGTTCACTATCACATAGACTTCCTGAGAGACCCTTTTAAACCAACGTATCAATTCTTCATACTCCCTACGGCGCTCATAATCGCAATAGGACTGCCATTCAACAGAATAGATTATTTTCTCTATTATCCATTTATAAATCATGAACATACTTGCATGATAACCACTTGCAGATTCTCTGACTTCAACGTCGTGTTGCGATGCGAAACCAATTATCCCCATGCCAAACTTATACATTGCCAGATAGAAAAGATATTTCAATTCTTCGTTGCTTATCTCTTCGCCTAACAATCGTTTCATCCTTATCAAGTAGTACTCATCCAGACGTGACTTATCAACAACAAAGCCCTCTGTACAAATGAGTCGCTTACATATATGGTAGTAGTTCGGTCCATGACTCAGTTCTTCAAAATGTTCTTTCAGGTAATCCACTGGGAAGAAACTGTTTATTATCCATGACGCTTTGTTCTCGTGATACATGTTCCACAGTTCTTCTATTCGTGGAACAAAGCAATCATCCCAGTTCTTCAATAACTTGAGATACGCCCATTCCCTGTCAGTTCTACTTGACTCCAGAAAGGCATAAAGAATCTTTTTCTGGTATTTCCAATCCAAACCATCATACCTGCGTCTGATTTCCTCTCCACTGATAGAGACCTTCCCACTTCTCTTGTTCAGATAGTTCTTTATTACCTGAGCTATTGGGGCATTATGTCCTCTTACGGTATAAGCCATTTTTTACAATCTTTAGGAAATATCAAACTTCTCATATAGTTTACGCATAAACAGCTCCATCTGCTCCTTTATCGGAGTAGCGGAATCAGGGTCTATCTCGTAGTAGTAATGAACGGCTCCACCGAGGTCTGACTCCCTGTCCCATGTGCTAAACGGCGCATGCCAGAGGAAGCCGTGCCTGAATACGGCGAAGTCCTGCGGGTACAGCATACCCTCCTTGATATCCTCGCTGCTGTACTCGGCTATATCCCATCCGTGCCATCTCTGCCACTTCGCGAGCCATTCGGCATTCTCTTCAAAGAATCGGTGCATCTTCTCGCAGTATTCCGCCTCCACATAGACCAGTTTGTCGTGTGGTATATTGATTTTTCTTTCTTCAGAGAACAGGAACTCCTTATCCTTGCTGGGCACGACGTGCTTCTTCTTGGGTGCTTTCCGTCTCACCTTCCTGCCTATGTATTTACAGAGATAATATATGACTATGAACGGAGATGCGATGAGCAATCCCGTTCCCATAACGAGAAAATAGTGTACCTCCACCATCTTCTCCATTATCCTGTCGAGCCATATGAAGATTCTCTCTTTCATTCCCCCTCCCATATTACCAAACTACGCGGTATTGTGATACGCTTCGCCTGTGCACGCATCCCCCGCACATAATAGTTTGAGGCTATGCAGTCATGGAATTGCTGTATAAACGCCTCTTTTATTCTCGTGCATTTCTCGTTTATCGAGTTGCTGCACGGGTCCGTCAGACTCCTTACGCTGTTGCTTATCTGGGGAGTAAATCCGCTATGCATCCTCTCATCGATGTCGTTATGCTTACTCTTCACAGCCCTGTATATTATCTCCAGCTCCCTCCTGTAGTCCGCCAGGTCCTTGAAGTATATACCCTCCTCATGGCGCAGGAAGAGTATGAATACGGCCTTCACTACAGGTTCCATCTCTATCACCCTGTTGTCGTAGTCATTGAGCGTTATGGTAAAGTCGCTGCCCACTGTTATCCTGCTCAGTTCGGGACAAGGCTTCACATACTGAGCTATGATAGCCTCACTGATACCCTTCAGCCTTACGGCGTTCAGTTTCTCCTGTATCTCTTTCAGTATCTTCTTGCTCTCCTCGTCGAAATTGTCATCAGCAGGTCCGTCGCTTTCTATCGGCACCTCCTTGTGCGCACCCCTTCGCCATATCTTCTTCGTACCCAGTTCGGGCAGCATGTCCTCCAGCACCGCCCTTGGATGCTGCCTTGCCTCCGCTCCGTCAAAGGTGATATAGTCAAAGATATACCACATCTTCTTGCCCCCGAACAGAGACTTTGGCTGATTGTACCAGCAAAAAGCACTCTTCAGTTTGGGTCGATTTTCGGGATATACCATATAGTCCAGCAGGAAGTCACTCCTCAATCCGTGCCTGTAGCCGTCATTATTGACAGTACTGTCCTCAGAGTTTGGCGAATAGTAAGCCACCATCGCTTCTGCCATTTCCTTTGACACGCTGATGTCAGGCAGATACACGAACGTCAGTCCCCTGGTGGCCAGTAGCTCCCTTATCATGTCTATGTTTTCCTTGACGAATAGGTTTGCCTCCTCGTCGTAGTTGTTTTCCATGTAGAAAACCTCCGTATCCTCTGGGACAAAGGGTATGTTGAATATCGTCACTGCACAATGCTCCAGATTATATACAGGCTTCCACTCGTGCTCCTCCCCTATATACTCCTTACACTGAGGAAACTTTCTGTAATAGTCATCCGCGTCACCCACAGGTACAGGCTTCCTTACTTTACTGTGTATCCATTCCCTTGCGTAATGAAACAAGACACCGTAAAGAACCACTGCCGCTATGACTATAAGTATCGTCATTCCTCAGGATTTACGAAACATGCTATCGAGCAAACCACATAACACGCGAAATCTACTATGAGAGTGATTATAGCCCCAAGCATATAGTACGACCCAGCAGCTTCACTTATCATCTCTATTGCCTTGGCACCAGCAGGTCCGTTTGGTATTCCAGATATCAGCAGGGCATAGTCGTTGATGAAACTGTTGAGCAGTATGATTGTCACTATTATCCCGATAAGTTTAGACCCCCTTGACAGATAGGAAAGCCCGTACAATATTAGAGCAGCAAGGGTAAAAACAATACTGCCCGCAAAACCCAATATGATTGAAAATGCAATGACATTCAGGAAACTGAGATTCTGGATCAAGTGTGCTAAGCCACCAAACGACAGAAGAGTGCATGCATTGACAAATATGCATGCAACGATAGCGAGCACTACGGCTCCGATGACACGACCTACTTTTTTCATCTTAATAGCGTTTTAGAGTTTTTCTACTGCAAAGATAGCGCAAAACTCCAACACTTCCGTCATATCTGCTTTCCGCAAGCCTTGTGGAACTGCGCATTTGCACAATATATTTTCTTATTCAGTAACCATCTAATTATTTAATAATTCCAAATATATCCCATTCGTCACTCTTCCTTTTTATTATTTCGAGCATTTTTTCTTGGTCCATATCTATAGGAAAATCCCATGCTTGCTTAGTAGATTTACCTCCTCCTAAGTCGATATGAGCTCGATACTGAATATTCAGCAGTGCAAATGCTCTCTGTATAGAAACCGACCATAATCCACACTCTCTATTGCATAACGGATCTGTGAAAGTGCCACCAATTGTAACTAGGTCAATTTCATCTCGAATTATACGAGCACTTCCATAACGTAATAACCCTTCTATTAAAGTCTTATAAATTAACTTCATACCACCTTGGGCAACAATTGCTCTACGATGCTTGCTATAGCTAATAAAAAAATTCACAAGCACCCACACAATTATAATAACAACAAAAATAAAAATCCAATACATAATTCTCTTAACTAAATAACATAACTATTCCAAATATAATTAAGACGACAGCAACAATAATAAGAAAACAGCAGCCTTTTGCTTTTTTTTGCCCTCGGCTATATCGTTTGTAGCAAGTTTTGCATACATGATAAGTTGCACCACTACGATAATTCTGCATTCTATATACTAAATCATCTTCTCTTGTCGAACATATAGGACATTTCCCATTGTCAACTAACCCTAATTGTTTAAGGTAGTTTACGGCATCAATATCTGAAGATATATACAATTCAAAAGTATATCTGTCGGGATAATATTCCTGTGCTTCTCCACGAAATTCATGCCTAAATCCATTTGCATTAAGTTCTTCGCATATTGCTGACTCATATTCATCTGGAGTCATAGATTTTACCTGTTCTCTTGTATATTTCATCTCTTAGGAGGGTATTTTTGCATTAATTCTCTATTAACCATATTCCAAAATTTACCTAGATATTCGGTGAAAGTTATTAAATTATCTTCATCCCCAAATGGACTTGAGTGATAATGATTAAAATCAATATGAACAAAGCGAGCATATAATGTACGAGGAAAAAACATCTTTGTCCGTGGATAGTCACATTTTAGCATACCCATAATTTGGGACTTATATTGTTCTACTCTGAACAAAAATTGTTCCATGTCAGTCTGGTCGTATTTTCCTGTATTTCTTACAGCCTGAAATATCGTTTCTAAAAATTTGTCTTTTTCAGTTTGATGAATAAAATAACCATATTTATATCCATACTCCAATATAATCCAACCACAAAACATGTACACTTCATTTCTGTCATAAGTTATAGCTGTCAACTTAGGTGCTGATTTAAGAAACTCATCAGTCCATCGAGACGTTGTTCTGATCATTTCCTCTGAAGAATAATAAGATTGAATTTTATTATCATTCCTTGGAGTACGTATATTTTTATTTTCTATATAATCGTTTATTATAGAACCTTTAGTTAGACCTTGCCAACGATGCAATTCTTTTCCATTAGAGTTAATTAAAACAAAAGTTGGCCACACACGGATATTATATTTAAACTGAAGATCCACATCAGTTTCAAGATCTATACGTTTCACTGGAAATTTTAAAGGTGTTTGTTCCAAAAGCGCATCCTGGTCGTCTGACATCTTTGACCTCATATAGAAATAAAGAATCTGTAAACTATAATTTTTATATTCCATACGTTCTTTTAAATCAGAAATTATTTCAAATATTAAATCGTCTATTTCTTCAGGCTCAAAATTTAGTGATATTGCGGTATGTTTGCAGATAGACATCTCTCTTTCATTTATATTGCCATCGCATATCATCAAGAAAACCATATCTTTCAGATATTCTAAACTTTGTTCTGGAGATTTAGGCTTTACAGCCTTTATTCCTTTCGGATTATTAATGCACCTTTCAAGATATTCGGGACTAATTCCACGACTATCCATGACAGCAGCAAGAGCTGCCATTTCATTTTCCTCTAATTTGCCATCTGCAAAAGCGACTGCTACAAGATTTTTGAGATGACTCAATTTCTCTCTTTCTTCTCTGAACTTAAATAAATCGAAAAAACTCATAGTAATTTTTAGTTTGTTTCTATTTATTTGATACTTAAATTTTCTTTTTTTAGAAATAGAAGGACAATTAACATTAGAGCTACGGCTACATCCACCACGTTCCACACCAGTCTCCCAAGAGCAATCTTCAGGAAAGGCTGAAACAGAAGAGCCAGTGCCACGAAAGCATAACTTACCCCTACCTTATTCAGTTTATAGTAATCATATGCAAGGTATGCAAACACCGCCATAGCAATGAATCTTACCAACTGATAATACCCATAAGGCATTGGAGCTAAGCACACTAGCAGCAAAACTGCCATTATAATCAATAAAACTTTCTTCATGCCACAAAGTTACAAATTATTTTTTATTTCTGCAAATCTCCGCAAGGCTTGTGGAAGCAAAACCTCTAAAGAGACAAATCACAACAGACACAAGATACTGTGATACCAAATTTACCATCGACGGCAAGCCATTGTATTACCCACATCTATCGCATCATAATTAACATAACGTGGGTATTCCTCTGATGAATATTTACACACAAGGTCAATAAACTCTCTTCGCTTAGGTATTTCAAGATTTGTAAACAAATGAACACCAGAAACTCTTATCATGCCTGCTTTATGATCTGTAGCTGTAGCTACATCTTCATAAGGCGATACAAAATGTGCCGCTCCCCCCTTGAAACCATAACCCAACCAAATTTCATTATTAATCACGTGAGGGAATATTTCCTTATATATTATAGCTCCTTGGTTTCCAACTATCAAAAACTTCTTTTGATATTTTAGTAATTGTGCTATATACTCTCTAAACAACGAGAACGGCGGATTTGTAACCACGATGTCCGCCTGCTTGAGCAATTCGATGCACTCAGGGTCGCGAAAATCGCCAGTCTTCCGGGTTGATAGAACGTTCTTGTCATTCTGCAACAAGTAACGAACATCACTGAGGTCAACAGCTCCATCACCATTCAGGTCTTTCACCTCAGTTATCTCCACCTTATAGGCTATCTTCTTTGGCTCATCAGAGAAATCGCCAAAGTCTATCATCAGTTCATTACCCTGAACAGGCGAACCGTTATAGCATGTACAGATAAGTTTCTTCAACCCCAGTTGATTGAAGCGAAGAGCAAAATACTTAAAGAAATTACTCTCATAAGGGTCGTCACAATTACATAGCACCACCTTATCCTTAAAGTGTTGCCAGTAATGCTGCAACTCCCTTTCAATGTCAGTCAGTTGCGTATAGAACTCATCGTTCTTCGCCGACTTAGCATTAGCAAGGTTAGTATTTGCCATTAGCACATATCCGATTTAGTGCACTTGCTGACTTATCGGGATTGGACAGGCAAAACAACGTGACCACAGGACATAGAAAAGGCGTGAACCGTCTTATCTACATCATGAGGCCGTAGGAAGTGCCCGAATTACCAGATAAGTCATGTCCACACCCGAAGGTATGAACATCAGTGATTATCTTTGGTAATTCAATCATTGAAATTTCCTACGTTTCATGATGTACCGAATAATCAGCTAATGCTGTTATTAAATTTTCCAATAAGATCACACCAGCGGCTTGCGCTCAAGCCCTATGTGCAAAGGTGGTGCGAAGCACCGCCCTGAGCACCTCTTCTGGCGTTCGAGTACAAAAGTAACAATAATTTTTGAAACAGACAAAAAAAAGGCAGAAAAAAGTTTTTGCGCAAAAAACTCCATAACCTCCCTATAGGGGCCTTCAGCCCTGCATTCATGCAGGTTCCCGATAGGGAGGTTAAGACTGCAGATTATAGATTATAGATTGCATTAGAAAAGCATAGGGTTTGCAATGCTAAAGCATATGGTTTAGGGGCTTAAAGCATATGGTTTATAATTCTGAAGCTATGCCAGAAGGTAGATGAAGCATAGCTACATTAGTCGAAGATGAGGAAGGGGGCGAGGCGCGAGAGATTTTCCTTGGTGAATGATGGAAGGAGCGCCATGTCATCGATGGAGTGTATGGCTCCATTCAGGCGACGGTATCGGAGGATGTCGGTTGCCTGGGTGTGGTTGATGAGCGGATGTGCCTTGAGTTGTTGCAAGGTGGAACTGTTGACATGCACGTGGGGGAAGTTCTGCGAACAGGTCATATAGACAAGTGACGTCTCTGGGAAATTGCGTATAGCAAGGAGTTCGTCGGGCGAGGTGAATGCCTGACGACGCTGACGTAGTTCTACTATGCGACGGGCATAATAGGAGCCGATGCCTGGTATGCGCTTGAGTGCCGTAGTGTCGGCGGTATTGATGTCGAGAGTCTCGCCAGGAGAGAGCTTTTTATTGGGGGGAGTGATTGGGACATTAGCGTTGGCATTATGGCTATGGTTAACGTTCTCGTTATTCCTTCTAACTATCACGTCGCGTGCCATGACCTCGGGAGCTATCTTGATATATGGTTCGAGGCGACGATAGTGCTCCAGGGTGAGTCCGTAGAGCATGGCAAAATCTTCCTTGGTGCGGTATCTGCCTCCCTTCGCGCGGTACTTATATATATTGCGCACCTGCCAGGGTTTCAGCCCAAGGCGCAGCAGCTGTGTGCTGTCGGCGGTGTTGGGATCGAAATATGTTAGTTGATAGTTGACAGTTGACAGTTGATAGTTGATAGATGAAGACTCACCCCCTGTCCCGCTATGAGTAGAGAGGGGAGAGTTAAGGTTAAGGTTATCGTTAAGGTTATTGTCTCCTTTCTTGAGCAGGGGAAATAATAATACCACCAATACTATTATGCTGAGAAACAGTATGGCGGCATTGCGATCTTGCTTGCGGAAAGAAAACATAGGGAGGGGGAATTATATTATCGGTAGCGAGGTGCCATTGATCTTCTGGTAGAAGTCAAGGGCGAAGACATCGGTCATGCCTGAGATGAAGTCGATGACAGCCATGACGCGTGTGGGCATATCGGGGGCGTTGATCTCATACTGGCTGCTGACACGGCGCAGGAGCTGCTGTGAGTAGAAACGGTCGGGACTGATGATGGCATCGACCATGCGCTCAAGGATGGTGCCCATGATATGGTAACCGCCGAGTTCGATGTCGAGAACGGGTTTGGAGTGGTATATCTTGCTGAGGGCTACCTTGGTACACTGTTCGTATGCCTTGCGCTGACGTTCGCCGATATGTTTTATCAGCGAACCCCTGAAGGTGCCTGCCATGATGGCTGCCTCATTGTGAAGGAAGGCTTCGACACACTCATTCTCGAGTTTGCCGATGACGCAGGCACGCATATATACCACTTGTTCGTTTTCGTCGGTGATATGCTCTGTCTCTATACGCTGCATGATGGCACGCTGCACGTCATCGTCGAAGAAGGCGAGGAGCAGGTCACGCGTCTCCTCATAGCTGAGCAACTTGAGTTTGTGGGCATCCTCGATATCCATGACCTCATAGCATATATCATCTGCCGCCTCTACGAGATATACCAGGGGATGGCGGGGGTAGGTTTGAGGTTTGAGATTTGAGGTTTGAGGTTTGAGCTGTGAACTGTGCTCTGTGAACTGTGAACTGGCTGTAATGCCCAGCTCTGATGCTATCTTATGGTAGGTGGGGGCTTCGGAGGTGAAGAAGCCGAACTTCTCCTTGCCGACATAGGGGATGGCCGTGGAGGGGTATGGATACTTGACGATGGAGGCGAGGGTGCTATATGTCATAGCGAAGCCTCCTTCGCGTCGGCCCGAGAAACGGTGGGTGAGAATGCGGAAGGCATTGGCATTGCCCTCGAAGTGTATGAGGTCGCTCCACACATCGTCGGGGAGCTTGTCACGGAGTACAGAGCCTGCTCCCTCTGAGAAGAATGTCTGTATCGCCTTCTCGCCGGAGTGACCGAAGGGTGGGTTGCCAAGGTCGTGTGCCAGACAGGCGCTGGAGACGATGGTACCGAGTTCCTCAACGAGCGAACCAGCAAGTGCGGGGTTGCGGCGTATGACATCGCGTGCCACGTCGCTGCCTAACGACATGCCGACACTCGCTACCTCGAGAGAGTGCGTGAGACGGTTGTGAACGAAGATGGAGCCTGGGAGTGGAAACACCTGCGTCTTATTCTGCAAACGACGGAAGGGAGCCGAGAATATCAAGCGGTCGTAATCGCGCTTAAACTCAGAACGCTCATCATGACGCTCTGCGTGGTGCAGTTCCTGCCCCAGACGTTTGTTGCTTATGAGGTGTTGCCAGTCCAAAATTGGAAATTTTGCTTGAACCAACTCGCGTCCTACGCGAAACTGATGACTCCCTCTACAGGGTCGGAGGGAGAGGTGGTATCAGTTGTCGCTGCTGGTTCCTCGGGTTTCTTATATGTCACTGAGAGGTGGTTGAGGTGCTCAAGCTGCTGACGGGTACGTCCGTAGGTGGTGTTGTTCTCGACGGCGAGGATGAGGTCTTCGTTGTCGAGGTCCTCAGCCTTGAAGAGGTAACAGTTGGCACGGCGCTTAGCTGGGTGGTTGGTACCGTCGGCACCGTAGTAGCGTCCCATGCGCTCACGGTCCATGCGCTCCTTCTCTTCCTTCTCTGCGAGGCGTGCCATATCCTCTGCGGTACGCTTCTGCTGACGTTTCTTGAGTTCGTCATCAATATCGGCAAGTCCGAAACCTGTAGCGAGGATGGTGACCTTGACCTTGTCGCCCAGCGATGGGTCGTTGGCTATACCCCACTTGAGTTCGAAGTTATTGAACTTCTCCATGAAGTCGTTGATCTCGTTCATCTCATCCATCATGAGGCCCTTGTGGTTGGCATCATCGGCATGAGTGACAGAGAGGAGTATCTTCTGTGCGTTGAAGACGTCATTGTCATTGAGCAGAGGTGAGTTGAGAGCATCAGCGATAGCCTGCTTGACACGTCCGTCGCCCTCGCCGTAGCCTGTTGACATGATGGCTACGCCACCATCCTTGAGCACTGTCTTGACATCGTTGAAGTCGAGGTTGATCTTTCCGTGGACGGTGATAATCTCGGCGATAGACTTTGCTGCCACTGACAGTGTGTCGTCGGCCTTGGCAAAAGCCTCATTGACAGAGAGGTCGGAGTATATCTGGCGCAGGCGCTCATTATTGATGACAAGGAGGGCATCGACATTCTTTGCCATCTCCTCCACTCCATCGAGTGCCTGGTTGATCTTCTTCATACCCTCAAACTTGAACGGTATGGTGACGATACCCACGGTGAGTATGTCCATGGCCTTTGACTCGCGAGCTATGATAGGTGCAGCACCAGTGCCTGTGCCACCACCCATGCCGGCGGTAATGAAGGTCATCTTGGTGCCGTCATTGAGCATACGGCGTACATCCTCTATGCTCTCCTCGGCAGCTTCGCGTGCTTTCTCGGGACGGTTGCCTGCACCCAATCCCTCACTGCCGAGCTGCAGGTGAACAGGTATGGGTGAGTCATTGAGTGCCTGGGCATCGGTATTGCAGAGCACGAACGACACGTCGTGTATGCCCTCGCGATACATGTGGTTGACAGCGTTGCCACCGCCACCGCCTACGCCGATGACCTTGATGATACTATTTTCCTGTGCTGCTGGAAAGACGTCCAGTATAGTATTGTTGTTGTTGCTATTGGTTTCGAAGTCTAACATCTGTTACGAATTGAGGTTTGAGAATTGAGGTTTGAGGTGTAACTAATTATTCTTCTGCTTCGGTGAATGAGCCGAGCCACTTGGCGAGTTTTGAACCCCAGCTTGGTTTCTTGTTGGCCTCTGCCTCACGACGCTGGCGCTCCTCCTCCTCGAGACGTTTCTGCTCTGCCTCCTGTGCAGCCTTTTCGGCAGCCGCCCTCTTGGCAGCCTCTATCTCGGCCATTGTCTGCACGGCACCAGGAGGAAGGGTGTTGGGGTCGCGTGGCTGTATGGGTTCGCCACCTGCTGATGGTGCCACGGGTGCTGTCGCCCCTGCTGCTGCAGGTGCTGTGCCTGCCTCGAAGAGGTTTTGTGACTTCTGCTCCTCAGGCATCCAACAGTTTTGGTCACCCTTGGCGAGCAGTCCCAGCACGGTATTCATCGTGCCGTCGTGGGCAGTGATGGCAGGATTAGAAGAACTTATGGTGTAGGTGACAGACTTGGCGATGCGTATCTTCTCCACACCGGTCTGCTTAGCAAATGCCACGTCGATATTCTTGAGGTTGGAACCGCCACCGGTGAGCACTATGCCACCGAGGAGTTTGTCCTGATACTCCTGTGACACCTGGTTCCATACATTGGCGATAATCTCCTGCACACGAGCCTCGACGATGTCGATGAAGCGTGGGCTATCCACCTTGCGCTCATAGTCGAGGTCATACTTGAGTGTGGGGTCGATGTCGGCCTGCTCGGTATAGGCTGATGCATAGCGTAGCTTCATACGCTCTGCCTCTTGTTCCTCTACCTGCAGTGAGCAGATGTCTTTCGTGATATTGTTGGCACCGAGGGGTATCACGGCGAGGTGGCGTATGATATTCTTATAGAAGACCATCACGGTAGTGGTGTCGGCACCGAGATCGACGAGTACGCAGCCGCTGCGCTTCTCCATCGGTGTGAGTACTGCATCGGCGAGTGCGAATGGTGCCAGATATACCTCAGCAATCTTCACGTCGGCCTTTTCAAAGCATGAGTTGAGCCACTGATAGTGACGCTTGCGCTGGAGGATATTGAGGAAGTTGCCCTCAAGACGCTGACACTGTATGCCCACGGGGTCTATCTGCAACAAGTTATCGGCACGATACTCCTGCACCTCCACGTCGAGTATCTCCTGCTCGGGATAGTCCATGGAACGGTTTTGGTCCATCATATCGACGATGAGCTGCTGTGTCACTGGCATGTCATCAGCCACCTCCTTGGTGATGGTATTGAGGTCGGAGTGGATAGACTGTCCTCCCACACCGATATATACGTGCTTGATGCCCGACTTGAGCTGTGAGCGCAGTCGCTGTACGACATTGATGATGCACTGTATGGTCTTGTCGGTATTATATACGACACCCTTACGTATGCACTGGTCAGCATTTTCGGTCACTACGGCAAGCACGTCAATGCGTCCGTCGGACTTCTTCTGACCGGCGATACCTCTGATTTTTGTGGAGCCAAGTTCGATGGCTACGATAAAATTCCTTGCTGGCATATTGTATTTTAGTTCAAGAGTTCAAAGATGGTGGGTTGTAATATAATTACAAAATTACAGAAATTCTGACGTTCGAATACTCTGTTATAACGATTTTTAAGATTGTTTATTCTCTTTTACGACATACTATCTGATTGGTGTATTCCAAAGAGATGTAGTCGTACTTATTCCACCCAGCATGGGAGAGCCCATAGCGATAGAATAGTTCGAGGCGCTTGAGTTGATTATTGACATACTCTGTGATACCCTCCCTGCGCTTGGCATCATTAGATGCAAGGGGCAGTGGGCCGATGTTTATGATATGGTCACCTACGCGGGGCACAAGTTCTACGGAGAGGTCGCTGAGGATATTGATCTGCTCTATCTGATTACGCCATAGGTCGTCGGCCATGATGGCATCGGCGAGGGGGGCGACATAGCGATTGGCATAAGTCCTGCTGACATCGCCAGTGACGATGATCATGTCGCTGGTATATTGCGAGTTGGGCATCACGCCGCCATTGGCATCGACGTAGTAGTCCTCACCCTTGTTGCTCTTCACGCGTGCTACAGGGATATTTTGCGTGATGGAGATAAAGACGTGTCCCTCGGTGGTGACATAGCACTGCGCCGTCTTGACAAACGGCATGCCCACCAGTTGGTCTTCTATCTTACGGGGATTGATATCAGCGACACTCTTGCTGATGGGGTACATCCCCTTCTTGACGAGGAGTGTCTTTACCTCGTCGGAGTTGAGGAAACCGTTTACCTTGTCATCAGCGATATTGATAACCACCTTGGTGCACTGCTGCGACGTGTCGGCAGGTTTGTGCCATGAGGTGAATGTCATGAAGAGATAGCATCCGATGATGGCATCGATGCAGACGAGGAGTGTCTTCTTTATGTTGATGTTTAATTTCATATTACTGGGCACCCTTTCCTTTAATTATCTCAGCTATTTGGGGTACGTAATTGTCGAGGTCACCGGCACCGAGGATGATGAGGACGTCGAAGTCACGAGAGCGAACGAGGTCGAGGACCTCCTCCTTGTGTATCATCGACTTCTCCACGCCAGGTGCGAGACGGTCGTATATGAGTCGGGAGGTGACACCTGGTATGGGTTGCTCGCGAGCGGGATAGATGTCGCAGAGTATCACCTCATCGAGTTGTGACAGTGCATCGGCAAAGTCAGCATAGAAGTCGCGAGTGCGGGTATAGAGATGAGGTTGGAATATCGCAGTGATATGACGGTCATGATACACCTCCCTCATGCTCTTGGCGCTCTGGTATATCTCCTTGGGATGGTGGGCATAATCGGAGAGTACCACATGGCTGTCGGTACGTAGCGCAAAGTCGAAGCGACGGTCCACGCCAGCGTATGTCTCCATGCCACGTCGCAGTTCGTCGGGGGTACAGCCGTTGAGCTGTGCCATAGCCATAGCGCCTATACCATTATCGATATTGATAGGAACGGGTTGTCCCAGGCTGATACCTCTGACGCTCTCTATGGGCGATATGAAGTCAAAGGTTATCTCACCCTTCTCAATCTTGATATTCTCGGCATGGAAGTCGCCATCGTCGATGCCGTAGGTGTAGGTGCGCACACCGTCCTGCACGTCGGCCTGCATCTCGAGTCCTGTATGGATAATCAGTGCTCCGCCAGGCTGTATCAGCGTGGTGTAATGACGGAACGACTCGAGATATGCCTCCTTGGTGCCGTAGATATCGAGGTGGTCGGGGTCAGAACTGGTGATGACAGTCATCCACGGACGCAGCCAGTGGAAACTGCGGTCAAACTCATCAGCCTCGATCACAACGTAGTCAGAGGAGTCGGAGAGTATATAGTTAGTACCGTAATTCTTGGATATGCCGCCGAGGAAAGCGTTGCAGTCCTTGGACGACTGGTGCATGATGTGAGCACACATGGTAGAGGTGGTCGTCTTGCCGTGGGTACCTGCCACGCAGAGACCCTTATGCTCCTTGGTCAGCGTGCCCAGTACCTGTGCACGTTTCTGTATGTCGAAACCGCCATTGCGGAAGAACTGCAGTTCCTTGTGTTCGGCAGGTATGGCGGGAGTATATACCACCAACGTCTCCTTCGGATCACGACAAGCCTGGGGTATCTTCTCTGCATCCTCATCATAGTGTATGAGCATACCCTCCTGCTCCAGTGCCTCTGTAAGTTTTGAGGGGGTCTTGTCGTAACCTCCTACCACCAAACCCTGACGAAGAAAATAACGTGCTATGGCACTCATGCCTATGCCACCTGCACCTACGAAATATACTGCGTTCATTTTGTTAGTTGATAGTTGACAGTTGATAGTTGATAATTATTCGCTGAAGCTCATCACTTCGTGTGCCTAATTACTAATTACTAATTACTAATTCCTAATTACTAATTCCTAATTAGCTTCAGTACTTCATCGGCTATGATGTCGGCAGAATCAGGAAGGGCGAGTTTCAGCACCTCATGCTCCAAGGATGATATAGCCTCAGCATTGGACACCAACGCTATCGCTTCCTCTACGAGGGTGCGCTCAGCCTGATTGTCAGGCACATACACGGCAGCATCCTTGTCGGACAGCGCACGTGCATTTTTGCTCTGATGGTCCTCTGCCACATTAGGTGATGGCACCAGTATCGATGCCTTGCCAAGCAGACACAGTTCGCTGATGCTCGATGCCCCTGCCCTGCTTATGACGATGTCGGCAGCCTTGTATGCCGTAGCCATATCAGAGATGAAGGCCTGTGGCTTTACGAGTTTGGCACCCGCCTCCTTAGCCTTGCGCTCACACTCCTCGGCATAGTATTTTCCTGTTTGCCATATCACCTGAATGCCCGCATCCTCAAAGCGCTGTATGCCGGCTGCTATGGCATTGTTGATAGTGCGTGCTCCCAGCGAACCCCCGATGACGAGTATCGTAGGCAGTGACTTGTCAAGTCCCAGTGCCTCGCGTGCCTCGTTCTTTGTCATATCGTTGGCGAGGAGTGACTGTCTTACGGGGTTGCCCGTCTTTATGATGCGGTCAGCAGGGAAGAAACGTTCCATGCCGTCGTATGCCACGCATATCTTGGCAGCCTTCTTGGCGAGGGAACGGTTGGTGACACCTGCATAAGAGTTTTGTTCCTGTATGAGACATGGTATGCCCATCGCCGCTGCTGCATTGAGCGTAGGGGCAGAGGCATATCCACCCACTCCTACTGCCACCTGAGGACGGAAACTACGTATGATATTCTTTACCATCCTGCGGCTTCGGAAGAAATCTATCATCACACCGATATTTCGGGGACTCCACAGCGGACGTATCAATCCGCGCACTGGCAGGCCCTTGATATCGTAACCAGCCTCTGGCACACGTGTCATCTCCATACGTCCCTCGGCTCCTACGAATAGTATATGTGCATCAGGACACTTCTCCTTTATGGCATTTGCGATACTTACTGCAGGGAAGATATGACCTCCCGTGCCACCGCCACTGATTATGATTCTCGGTTCGCTCATGTTAATTAGGAATTAGAAATGAGAAATTAAGCTGTCGCACGTTTCTTGGCTGTGCGGCTGATACTCAATATCATACCTATATATATACAGTTGATGATAGAGGAAGTACCACCCTTACTGATGAGTGGCAATGGCTGACCCGTGACGGGGGCAAGTCCTGTCGCCACCATCATATTGAACATCGCCTGCACGACGATGAGCAGTGCGAGTCCCATGGCGAGGTACGCAGGGAAGGTATTCTGGCAACGACGTGCTATGTAACCCGTACGGAAGAGCAGAGAGATATACAGCAATGCCACGAAGGCAGCGCCAAACCATCCCAGTTCCTCAAAGATGATAGCATATATGAAGTCAGAGAATGCCAGTGGCAGGAAGTCACGCTGTACGGAGTTGCCTGGTCCCACACCAGTAAAGTGGCTGGAGGCGATGGCGATGTTGGCATGTCCCACCTGACCGTTCTTGTCGAGGTCATACTTCTGAGGAGGCACCTCTTCCTTGTTCATGAAGTTGTCTATACGTTGCTTCCACAGGTCAAGGCGGTGCAGTAGGCCTCCACGCTTAACGGGTTTCACATCTGCATCGGCAGTGACAGGTTGTATCTCGTCGGTAGTCTGTCTGCCATCCACCACCTCGGTAGTGGGTTTGGCATCCTGCGGCTGTTGCTGTGCCAGTTCGGAGGACGACTTGCCCACAGCCCATATAAGCATCACCGCTACTACCGCAAGTATGGCGATGGTTGAACAGAGGTATCCCAACTGCTTCAGTGGCACTCTGCCGATAATCATCATGAGAAACGTCACAAAACCCATCAATGCAGCAGTAGAGAAGTTCTCAGGCAAGACGAGCAGTATCAGCGCGCCTGCCGTACAGAGGACAAACTTGAACGCCTTGGGGTGGGCACCCGACGGTGTCTGCAACTGACTGAGTATATGTGCCGTAGCAAGTACCATGGTACCCTTGGCAATCTCAGATGGCTGCAAGGGTATAATACCAAAAAGCTTTATCCAACGGGCGGCATCGTTTTCCTTGGAACCGAAAAACAATACCAATATGAGCAACAACAGAGAGAATGGCACCATGATAGGTGTCATGACCTTGAAATAACGGCACGGCACATTGAGCACACACACCATGGCAAGAAATCCTATGCCAAGAAGTATAGTGTGATATAATGCCGCCCACCAGTAGTTGCCTGACTTATAGCCAAGAAAGGATGATGATGAATATACCTCCAGGACGCTGATGACACACAGCAGGAAGAATATTATCCAGATGATACGGTCACCCTTAAAGAGATTCTGTAGTTGCTTAAAACGACCCACGCTTTGTTAACTGAAAATTGAGAATTGAAAAATGAAAATTAACTCTCGAACTTTAAAACTTTCGAACTTTTAAACTCTAAGAATTATGGACAAGTTCCTTGAACTGCTCGCCACGATCCTCCATATTCTTAAAGAGGTCAAAGGATGCGCAACAAGGTGAGAGCAGGACCACGTCACCCTTTTGTGCCATACCGCGACATGCCTCCACACACTCCTTCATAGAATGGGTGTCAGCGACGGGAAGTCCGAGGTCGTCAAAAGAGGCATGGAGCTTAGCATTGTCCACTCCCATATATACCAGTCCACGGCACTTCTCCTTTACCAAGGCCTTGATATCATTATAGTCGTTACCCTTGTCCTTACCGCCGACGATGAGTACCGTAGGACGGCTCATGGCTTCGAGTGCTACGCGGCAGGCATCGACATTGGTGGCTTTGGAGTCATTGATCCACAGTATGCCATCCTTTTC
>JAGCPC010000125.1 GCA_017642485.1 Prevotella sp.
CTTTCCAAGTGAAGTTGTTGTCCTTAGTCTCAGGCGCATTGGCAGTCAGCACATAGCGCAACACATCCTGCTTGCCAGGCATATCCACCAGATACTCATGGAGCCATACAGCCCAGTTGCGAGAGGTAGAAATCTTATCGTTCTCAAGGTTCAAAAATTCGTTGGCAGGCACATTGTCAGGCATGATATACTTGCCGTGAGCCTTCATCATGACAGGGAAGATAATGCAGTGGAATACGATGTTGTCCTTACCAATAAAATGTACCAGACGCGTATCTTCATCCTGCCACCATTTTTCCCAGTTACCCCATTTCTCAGGCTCTTTCTGACACAACTCAACGGTATTCGACACATAGCCGATAGGTGCATCGAACCATACATAGAGTACCTTACCCTCAGCATCCTTCACAGGCACGGGGATACCCCAATCCAAGTCGCGGGTCATAGCACGAGGCTGCAGGTCCATATCGAGCCAAGACTTGCACTGTCCATATACATTTGGGCGCCACTCTTTATGCTCCTCAAGGATCCACTGTTTCAGCCAATCCTGATACTCATTCAGAGGCAGATACCAGTTCTTGGTCTTCTTCAGCACAGGCGTAGAGCCACTGATGGTCGACTTAGGATTAATCAGCTCTGTGGGCGAGAGGTCGCGACCGCACTTCTCACACTGGTCACCATAGGCACCTTCATTGTGACAATGGGGGCACTCACCAGTGACATAACGGTCGGCCAAGAACTGCTTCGCCTCCTCGTCGTACAGCTGCTCTGTGGTCTCCTCAGTCAGTTTACCCTCGTCGTAGAGTTTCTTAAACCAATCGGCAGCAAACTTGTGATGCGTCTCGCTGGTGGTACGGCTATAGATATCGAACGAGATGCCGAACTCCTCAAATGAGTCCTTGATCATCTTATGATAGCGGTCGACGACATCCTGCGGAGTGATACCCTCCTTACGGGCACGGACAGTGATGGGCACACCATGCTCATCCGAACCGCCAATAAACAGCACCTCGCGCTTCTTCAGTCTGAGATAGCGCACATAGATATCAGCAGGCACATACACACCAGCCAGATGTCCGATATGTACGCCGCCATTAGCATAGGGCAACGCCGACGTCACCGTCGTACGCTTATAAGTCTTGTTCTCCATGTCTAACAATACGTATTTGTTTTTTCGCCTGCAAAGGTACAAATAAACAAGCGAAATGCAAAACAAATCAAGACTTATTTTGCATTTCGCTTATATGAAGTACCCAAGGAAAACTTATTTGTTCAGTTTCTTCTTGCCGTTCTGGATGATAATGCCTCGATAGTTGGCATCCACCTTCTGACCAGAGAGGTTGTAAAGTGCACCCTCCGACGAAGAATCCATGATTATATCACTGATGCCAGATGCTGTGCATTTTAATTCTATTTTGTCGATGTTGCAATAAGGACCAGAGATCTGTAGACGGATAATCTGTGGACCAGTTTCAAGCTTTCGACTAAGTTTACCGGTAATAGTCCTATAGGTACTCCAATCACCAGTATTGGGCACGTTAACCTTACAAAGTTGAGTCGTATTCCCATCATTGACAAGACTCAAGGTAAATCCAGAGTTGTTGCTTCCTGAGGAAGCATTTGCTATATATTCATATTCACCTGCTTCTTTGACGTCAATGCTATATTCTAGCCATTCATCATTTGAAGAGGTGTATCCAAGAGCATAACCACTACCACCTCTCACAATATCAACACCTTCGTTGTCTGAGCGATAATTCACTCCACCCTCATCATTAGAATCTGCATCGTGGAAGGTAAAGCCCTCGCCGCCTTTGTCGAAGTTTTC
>JAGCPC010000126.1 GCA_017642485.1 Prevotella sp.
AGAATCCAAGGGAGTCACTGCATCGGTGGCTACCGTTGCCTTCATTATCCACTTTACAGGCTCCACGCCAGCCTCCTTGTCGATGGTGGCTGTGATGTTCTGGTTCTTTTCTATTAGGATCGGGTCAGAGTATGCACTCTCACCATTGATTGTCGCGCGTACTATTATATACTGGTTGTGTACGGAAGGCGTGGCTGTATATGAAGCCGATGTGGCATCGTCGATTGCTACGGTATCATTCTTCCATACGCCAGGACTTGTCTCTGTGCGCATCTTCCTGTACCACTGATAGGTACGTGCTCCCTCAGAGGCACTATTGACCGTTGCCTCAAGCACATGACTGGTTACGGTAGTACCGTCGTATGTATCCTTGGCGGTAACATACAGTCCGCTTACCTCACCGATAGTCACAACAGGTTGTGAAGCGGCATTGGTACTCCATGCCCACTTGTAATCCTCAAGCAGTGTCTGCTCGTCGGTAAGGAGTGAAGAATAGTCGTTAAATGCCGTAGTTACCGTAGGACTGAGAAGTGTCTCGAAGTTACCTTGGTTAACACCCTGATATTCGTAGAGATCTCTGGGGCTCTCGGTATAAACATTAGAGTTGGTGTGAGTGCTTACACCCTTTATATTACGGTCGCCCCAGTCAGTAGTGACTGACGGATATTCATCATTGATAGCCTTATAGGTTGTACCATTGTAGATACGGAAGCCTGGCTGGTCAGCACCGTCCGTCTTGTTGCTACTATAGTACATGCCAGTAGCATCAAAGGTGGCGGCAGCAGATGTCTTGGCAGTAAAGTGCCTTGCAAAGTCGAGGTAGCCCTTATTGGTATTTCCGCTCCATGCTGCATAGGCGAAGATAGGACCTATGATAGCATTGCGCGCACGTACCTTACCACTATAGAATGAAGGAGTGGGGAAAGGAACGGTGTTCTGAGCAGCATTGGAATGCAAGCTACCCACAATACCACCTATGAGGAAATACTGCGTCTGCTCCGCACTGGTGACGTTGGTAAACTCTGCATGCTGTATGTCGATATTGGCATCAGATGAGAGGTAGCGCATCTTGGCATTTGCCAGTGTCTGGTTATCGTCGGTAATACCTGCCGTAGCACGACCTACGACACCACCGATGGACAGACGCTGTGCTGCAAGTTCGTACTCTGACGAGCCATCGTCAGTGATGGTAGAATTGATGACAGAGATATTCTCAATGGTAGAATAGTTGCCGGCAATACCTGCAAGCGGACCTACGAAACAACGGTTGCCCCTTGAGGAGGCACTGCCGTTATTATAATAGAAAGAGGTGTTGGAGGTGTCATGGGTCAGCACTGCATCATCAATGATGAGGTTGCGCACGGCTGCATTGGATGCAGTAGTCTCACCAACCTTATAGTATTGACCTGTGCTGCCTATACAGCTGAAGAGTCCCCATGCATAGGTTGAGCCATTTTCATTGACATAGCCTGCATACCACTTCTGGCGGAGTCCCTTAATCTTGTAGCCCTTACCGTCAAACGAACCGACAAAGGAGAAGTTGTTGTTGCGGTTACCGTAGGTGCCATCATTATTATACACAGGAGCACTGTTAGGACCGATAGGCATGAAGTCATAGCTGGTGTTCAGTTCCACATTGCCGTCCAACTCATAGTATGCCTGGTTGTAGCCTACAGGATTCTGGCTTGCATTGTTGCCCACAGAGTTGCGGAAGTAGCACTTGTTGTTGTTGTTGAAACCAGTGAAATAGACATACTCCTGACGGAGGTTACCTGGCTGGGTGAGTTGCTCGGAGAGCAGACGCAGTTCCTTTTCATTCTTGATAAGGTACGGATGATCCTTGGTGCCAGGGTCCTTAACGTATGTATGTACGCCTTCAGTCTTGGTGCCTGCACTTTCAGAATCCTTGTAGCGCAGACGTGCTACAGGGATGTAGCCCGTTGCCTGAGCCACCACCGTAGCATCTTTCTTAGCCACAACGAAGACGTGGGTACCATCCTGATAGCCTTTGTCGTAACTGAAGCTTGGGTCAACAGACTGTGTGTTTGATGTGCCCTTTGCCACGCCATCGACATACCACTGATAAGTCAAGCCTGCAGCATCGTCGCCTGTTGCCTCCACGCTGAAGGTATGTGGGTCGAAACCACGCTGCCCCTTGTTGAGGTCGGTAAGGGTGAGGACAAGTTTCTTGGCACCAGACTTACCCATGAGGTTCTCGATATTCTTCTCAATACCCGTCTCGTAGTCTGTTGCGGTAGGGATATGCTTTGTTCCCCTGTTGACACCCTGCTCGTAGTACATGTAGTAGTCAGGATAGGTTGTGACATTCTTGTTACGCTGAGGGAAGATATTCTGATCGCCCTTCGTCCAGTCAGTTGGATCGGAAGGAGCCACGGAAGCGTATGTGTCGCTACCCAGATTGTCTGTACGAGTCCACCACAGCACGGTAGAGTTACGGCGCGGATGCGCTCCGTAACGGTTGTGATGCAGGAGTTTGTCTGCATTAATGTATTTGTTGCCGTCTATCGTTTCAACTTCACTTGGGTCGTAGTTGATGTAGCGCTTTGATGCTCCCGTGCCTATGTAGTGATTGCTGCCTTCTGTGACAGGAGAATCGAAGGCACTGGACAGACCTATCTTGTAGTCACCGTAAGCCCATGAAGAGGAGATACTGCGCTCTACCTCATCGGTAAGGTCTTCCGCTTCACCGCCATAGTAGTTGATAACATGGTTCCAGTCAAGGTTATTGTCCTGAACGGAGGCAAGACAAGGAGACACCTGAGCGTATGGTGCGTATATCTTACCTGAGAAATAGAGGTTTTCAGGATGTTTGTGAGATGCAACGTTAACACCTACTACGCCACCTACCATAAACAA
>JAGCPC010000020.1 GCA_017642485.1 Prevotella sp.
AAAGAAGATAGAGCGCCTTGTCGAACCCGTCAAGAATCTCTTTGGTGCCATATTCTTCGTTTCTGTCGGCATGTTGGTTGATATCCATGTGGTGGCAGAGCAGTGGCTCACCATCATCATCATCACCCTTGCCATCATATTAGGACAGAGCATCTTCGGCACCTTCGGCTTCTTGCTGTCAGGCCAACCGCTCAAGACCGCCATGCGCTGTGGATTCTCTATGTCCCAGATAGGTGAGTTTGCCTTCATCATAGCATCCTTGGGTCTCAGCCTGGGCATTATCAGCGACTTCCTCTATCCTGTCGTTGTTACGGTGTCTGTCATCACCACCTTCACCACGCCTTATATGATGCGAGGTGCTGTGCCTGTATATGGTATGCTGGAGAAGTCACTGCCCAAGGCCTGGATAAGACGTATCAACAAGATTTCCGACATCGCCCCCTTAGGCTACGACCACTCACAGAGCTACTGGCGGCCGTTGCTCACGCAGATGGCTGTCAATACGTTGGTGTATTGCGTCCTGTCGAGTGCGATAATTATTATCATGCTCACCATTGGCGAACCCTTCCTTGAGTCGCTCTTGCCTGTCAAGTGGGCTGACCTGCTCTGTGCTGCTATCACGCTGATGCTTATCGCACCCTTCCTGCGTGCTATGGTGATGAAAAAGACACGCAGCGAGGAGTTTCGGGCCCTGTGGATAGGCAGCCGTCACAATCGTGCACCGCTCACCTTTACCGTCATAGCACGTGTAGCACTTGCTATGGCGTATGTGTGCTATATCTTCAGCCATCTCACGCACCTCTCCAATGCTCTCATGTTGTGTGCGGCATTGTGTGTTGTCATACTGATGATATACTCCCGTAGTATCAAGCACAGCAGCATCAAGATGGAACGTCTCTTCCTGCAGAATCTGCAGTCCAAAGACCTCGCAGCACGTGCCACGGGCAAGAAGCGACCGCTCTTTGAGGGCAAACTGCTCGACCGTGATATCCACATCGCCGTCATCGATATACCGCAAGACTCCATGTGGGCAGGCAAGAGTCTCGGCGAACTGCGTCTGGCACAGCGTTTCGGTATCCATGTGAGCAGTATCATGCGTGGCAATCGCAAGATCAATATCCCCTCTGGCGATGATATCATCTTCCCTTACGACCAACTCACCGTCATAGGCTCCGATGCGCAGTTGGCTGCCTGCAATGCCACCCTGCAGGAGGAGCAGTACCCCGAACCCACCGAGTTTGGCATCCATGAGATGCAGCTGCGACGTTTTGCCATCACCCCCTTCTGCCCATTTGATGGTAAGTCGCTCATCACCTCACAGTTGCGTGATAAGTACAACTGCATGCTTGTAGGACTGGAGGAAGGGCAGGAAAATCTCACCACCGTATCGCCACTGTACCTTTTCAAACCAGGCGATATCCTGTGGATAGTGGGCGAGGAACAGGACATTAAGCGACTCTCCGATATGTTTTAGCGGTACGACTTTTTCATGCAAATGTTTCGCTATGTCAAATTTTATGATTAACTTTGCAGACAGAATAATATTTAGTATAAAGCACTTTTCATAGAATAAAATGAACATACTTGAACTTTCAGAACAAGAGATAGGACGCAGAGAGAGCCTTCAGGAATTACGCAATATGGGTATCGAACCATACCCTGCAGCGGAGTATCCCGTCGATGCTTACTCTACAGAGATAGTAGAAAACTTTGAGGACCTCCCATACGAACTGGATGACAATGGCAACACCTTGATGGATGAGGAGGGCACTCCAGTACGCGTCAAGGCTACAGAGGCCAACTCTCGCGTGGTGAGCATAGCCGGACGTATGATGTCACGCCGTATCATGGGCAAGGCGGGCTTTGCTGAGATACAAGACTCTAAGGGCCGCATACAGGTGTATGTGCAGCGTGACGAACTCTGTCCTGGTGAGGATAAGGACTATTATAATAAGGTGTTCAAGAAACTCCTTGACATCGGTGACTTCATCGGCGTCAAGGGTTTTGTATTCCGTACCAAGACGGGTGAGATATCTGTTCATGCTAAGTCACTCACCCTCCTCAGCAAGTCACTCAAACCACTGCCTATCGTGAAGTACAAGGACGGTGTGGCATACGATAAGTTTGACGACCCCGAGCTACGCTATCGTCAGCGCTATGTGGACCTCGTGGTCAACGAGGGCGTGAAGGAGACCTTCCTCAAGCGTGCTACCATCATACGTACACTGCGTAGCATACTCGATGGTGCAGGCTACACCGAGGTCGATACCCCGATACTGCAGAATATCCCTGGCGGAGCTACCGCACGCCCCTTCATGACTCACTTCAATGCTCTCAATCAGGATATGTATATGCGTATCGCTACAGAACTCTACCTCAAGCGCCTCATCGTAGGTGGCTTCGAGGGTGTCTATGAGATGGGCAAGAACTTCCGTAATGAGGGCATGGACAAGACCCACAATCCCGAGTTTACCTGTATGGAACTCTATGTGAGCTACAAGGACCTCAACTGGGGTATGGGCTTCACCGAGAAGATGCTGGAGCAGATATGTACCGCCGTCAATGGCAAACCAGAGGTGGAGATTGACGGTAAGGTGATATCCTTCCGTGCTCCATTCCGCCGTCTGCCTATCCTCGATGCTATCAAGGAGAAGACGGGCTACGACCTCTATCCTATGACAGAGGATGAGATACGCGAGGTAGCAAAGAAACTTGGCATCGAAGTGGATGAGACAATGGGCAAGGGCAAACTCATCGACGAGATATTTGGTGAGACCTGTGAGGGCACCTTCATACAGCCTACCTTCATCACCGACTATCCTGTTGAGATGTCGCCACTCACCAAGATGCACCGTTCTAAGCCAGGACTGACAGAGCGTTTCGAACTTATGGTCAATGGTAAGGAACTTGCCAACGCCTACTCAGAGCTCAATGACCCTATAGACCAGGAGGAGCGCTTCATCGAGCAGATGAAACTTGCTGACAAGGGAGACGACGAGGCGATGATTATCGACCAGGACTTCCTGCGTGCCCTGCAGTATGGCATGCCTCCTACATTTGGCATCGGCATCGGCATCGACCGTCTCGTGATGCTACTGACAGGCAAGTTTGCCATCGGCGAGGTCATGCTCTTCCCTCAGATGAAACCCGAGGCTAAGACTCCTCAGAGCAGCAAGGCTGAGTGGGCTGAGATAGGCGTCAGCGAGGAGTGGGTGCCTGTACTCAGAAAGGCTGGCTTCAACCTTGTGCAGAATATCAAGGATGAGAAGGCTCAGGGCCTGCAACAGAAGATCGGCGATATAGTAAAGAAGTACAAACTCGACATGCAGAAGCCTTCTGTTGACGACATACAAGGCTGGATAGATAGAAGTGTTTGATTGTGGTAAAATAGCAGTAATCGGAGGTGGTAGCTGGGCGACGGCTATTGCCAAGATCGTCTTGGACAGCACCCATCATATAGGGTGGTACATGCGCAGGGATGACCGCATTGAGGATTTCAGGCGCATGGGGCACAATCCTGCTTACCTTACTGGAGTACACTTCAATCTCGATGAGATAGAGTTTACCTCCGATATCAACAAGATAGCCACAGAGTACGATACCCTCGTCTTTGTCACCCCATCACCATATATGAAGAATCACCTTAAGAAACTCAAGGTGAGACTTCGTGATAAGTTTGTCATCACAGCCATCAAGGGTATCGTGCCTGATGAGAACCTCTGTTGCTCGGAGTATTTCCATGAGGTGCTTGATGTGCCTACCGACAATCTCGCCTGCATCGGCGGACCCTCTCATGCTGAGGAGGTAGCCCTGGAGCGCCTCACATACCTCACCGTGGGCTGTTCTGACCTCGACAAGGCTCAGGCCTTTGCCGACATCCTCGCCAATCGTTATGTCAAGACCAAGGTGTCTGATGACGTCATCGGCATAGAGTATGCCTCAGTGCTCAAAAATGTCTATTCCATAGCATCGGGTATCTGTTCGGGTTTGAAGTATGGTGACAACTTCCAGGCTGTCCTCATATCCAATGCCCTCCAGGAGATGTCACGTTTCCTGCAGAGCATACACCCCATAGAGCGCCGTATGGAGGACTCAGCCTACATGGGTGACCTCCTCGTGACGGGCTACTCCAATTTCTCTCGCAACCGCACTTTTGGCACCATGATAGGCAAGGGCTACTCCGTCAAGTCAGCACAGATAGAGATGGAGATGATAGCCGAAGGATATTTCGGCACCAAGTGTATGAAGGAGATCAATAGGCACATGCATGTCAATATGCCTATCCTCGATGCTGTCTATAACATACTCTATGAGCGCATCTCCCCACAAGTAGAGATAAAACTCCTTACCGATTCGTTCCGATAACCTAAAAAATATCACTTCGCCCCAAAAGTCCCCCTTAAGGGGGATTTAGAGGGTTCCCTAATTCCTAATCCCTAATTCCTAATCCCTAATTCCTAATCCCTAATTCCTAATCCCTAATTCCTAATTTCTAATTCCTAATTTGATGAAACTCTCCCTCAACCCCAATATCGATCCAAGTAAGGTTAACATCCTCGTTGTTGACGACATCCCCCTCAACGTCCTGTTGGTAAAAAAGATGTTGCAGCCCCTCGGTTTCTCAACAGAGGAGGCAGAGGATGGCGTAGTAGCGATGGAGATGATCAGCAGGGAAAAGCCCGACCTGATACTCCTTGACCTTATGATGCCACGTATGAATGGGTTTGAGGTACTTCGTCGCCTGCGTGCCGATGAGGCGACCAAGTCTATTCCTGTTATTATCCTGTCGGCACTCAATTCTAATGATGATGTAGCAAAGGGTATCGCCATGGGTGCTGAGGACTACATCACCAAACCCATAATAATGGAGCGCCTACAAAACAGCGTTATCGAGCAGGTGAATAAGCTCTTTAACTCTTAAAACTCCGTTTTAATCGTACGATACGCTTGCGTAGCAAGCTACGATACGGGGCGATGCCCCTACGATACGTCACTTCGTGACTACGATACGCTTCGCTACGATAACCTTCTTGAGGCTCCTCCCTCCCCTTGGGGGAGGGTCGGGGAGAGGTATTACTTCTCCACCTCCAGTTTCAGTTCTTCCTTAAACGATGCAAATGAAGGATACGTCTCGACGAGTTTGTCCAGAAATTCGTACGGCGTGAGTCGTTTGGCCATTTCGTGTTTCTCTGCCAAACGCATGGTGATATTCAGTTTTCCGTTATGAAGCTTCTGTGCCAGCGTTACCCTTATGCGTGGCATGATACGCTCCACGTCAGTCATCAGCAGCGTATTCTCCACTATGGCTTCCACCTGTGGCAGTGTGGTCACTTTCAGGTGTATGTTCATCATACGCTTTGCCAGGGCGTTGAGGTCACGATTGGCCATCATCCTGTTGCACATAGAGAGCCACTCTCTCCTCAGGTCATCATCAGTAAATGAGTCACTCTCTCCCTCCGCCTCGCCAAGTGACAGGTTCTCAGTCACCTTCGGTGCCTTCTCCTTCTGCATCATGCTGCGGAAGGAAGCCCCGATGCCCGATAGTTTCAGAGTAGAGTGGGGGACATTCTCGTTTTCGTAGCCCGCAGGGCGTTTCGTAGCGCCATCAGGCGCGTTTCGTAGCGAAGCATCGCTTCGCGTTTCGTTATTCAAAGCAGTGTTGGCTTGATGACCATCTTCAACCCTTGCCACCTGTGATGCAATTTTATTGGGTTGAGACTCACCAAGCAGTTTCTTAAACAGGGATTTTAGTCTCTTACAGGGCCAACGCCCCGAGTCCTCGCTGTCTTCGGGTTGTGTTATCTGTGCCACCTGTATCAGTGTGAGTTCCACGAGCAGTCGTTTGTTGCTGCTCTGGCGATATCCCAGGTCACACTGGTTGAGTATCTTCAGCGCCTGGTACAGAAACTTAGGTTTGCACCTCTTCGCCTGATCGGCATACCTCTGTCGTGTGCTGTCGCTTGCCTCTATCAGTTGTGTCGTCTGTGGGTCTGTAGCCATCAGCACGTTCCTCACGTGTGAGGCGAGGCCGTTGACCATCTTGCCAGCGTCAAAACCCTTTGCCAGCAGCGAGTTGATTATCACCATGATGTCGCTCACCTTGTTTTCCAGCGCCAGGTCTATTATCTTGAAGTAGTTCTCCGCATCGAGCACATTGAGGTCTTCCAGCACCTTCTCGTAGGTTATGTTACCCTGACAGTAGCTTGCTGCCTGGTCGAATATTGACAGGGCATCGCGCATGCCGCCGTCAGCCTTCTCAGCTATCACGTTGAGTGCCTCGTCCTCGTAGGTGTAGCCTTCCTTCTCCGCCACACCCTTGAGGTGGTTTATGATGTTCTGCACCGTCATGCGTTCGAAGTCATATATCTGACAACGTGATATGATGGTTGGCAGAATCTTGTGCTTCTCTGTCGTGGCGAGTATGAATATCACGTGCTGAGGCGGTTCCTCCAGCGTCTTCAGGAAGGCGTTGAAGGCTGCCGTCGAGAGCATGTGCACCTCGTCAATGATAAACACCTTGTACTTGCCCGTCTGCGGCGGTATGCGTGTCTGCTCCATCAGTTGCTTGATGTGCTCCACACCATTGTTTGATGCAGCATCGAGCTCAAAGATGTTTAGCGACCTGCCCTCGTCGAAAGCCTTGCAGCTCTCGCACTCTCCGCAGGCATCACCCGATGGGGTGGGCGATGTACAGTTGATAACCTTTGCGAATATCCTGGCGCAGGTAGTCTTGCCCACACCCCTCGGTCCGCAAAATAGATATGCGTGTGCCAGTTTGCCGCTCTGTACAGCGTTCTTCAGCGTGGTCGTCAAGGCTGACTGCCCCACCACACTGTCGAACGTCATCGGACGGTATTTCCTGGCTGAAACAATGTATTCCATATTTTTTTATTATAAAACGAAACGCAATTTTCAATTGCTACGAAAACGAAACAGTGCTTTGCACTTACGAAACGCTTCGCTACTATAAAGTCTTCGTAGGAGCTTTAGCTCCGTTTCGTAGAGACTTTAGTCTCGTTTCGTAGTCGCTTTAGCGACGATTCGTAAGAACGTCAGTTCTTGGAGTCCCTTCCCCTAAACCACGTCGCCAGTATCGTGCCCGATATGGAGTGCCAGGCACAGCTCACGGCGCAGGGTATCACGGCGAGTGGACAACTGACGGCAAAAAACTGTGAGGCGAGCACTGTGGCAAGTCCTGCATTCTGCATACCCACCTCGATGGATATGGTTCTGTTCTTTGCCTTCGAGAAGCCAAACAGTTTGCCTACGGAGTAACCCGTCAGGTATCCTAAGCTGTTGTGGCACAGCACTACGGCAAATACCAATAGGAAGAACATTATGCCCTCCGCCATCAGTTTGTCATGTACGGCAGCCACCACGCCACCTACTATGCAGGCCAGTCCCAGCACCGAGAAGGCAGGCATCACCGCCTGCGCCTTCTTGAAGCCCTCGTTCTTGCCCCAGAATAGGTTGGCAAAGAAACCTGCCGTGACAGGTATCAGCGTCACTATCAGTATGTTGAGAAACATCCCCACGGCATCCACCTCCACCTGTTCGCCCGCCAGCCATAGCACCAGCAGTGGCGTTACCACGGGGGCGAGTAGGGTAGAGGCTGTCGTCATACCCACCGAGAAAGCCACGTCGCCTCTACAGAGGTACGACATGATATTGCTCGACACGCCTCCTGGGCAGCATCCCACCAGTATTATGCCCACTATCACGGGTTTCGGTATCACTATGCCCAGATATCCCACGCCCACCGTCAGCGTCCATGCTATCAGTGGCATGAGCGAGTACTGTGCGCAGGTGCCTATCAGTATGTCCCACGGACGAGCCGCCAGCACCCTCATGTCCTGCATGGTCAGCGTCAGTCCCATGGTGAGCATGATAAATCCCAGCACCGCCGACTGCGTAGTGCCGTGCACCCATGTAAACAGGCTTGGCACGAAGTATGTCACCACCGCTACGGCGATGATGAAGTATGATGTCTGTGTGCTCAGCCAGTTGGCTGCCTTTGCTAATATATTGTACATTAAACCCTTGAATTTTTGACCTTTTGAACGTTCTTATATATCTCCTCCACATTGGCATTGAACTTCCCATCCATGTAGAGTATCTTGCCGTTCACCATCGTCATCTTCACGTTCTGCTTCGAACCCGAATACACCAGGTTCTTCTCTATATTGTTGATGGGCTGCATGTTAGGCTGGTTGAGGTCTATCATTATTATGTCCGCCCTCTTGCCTGGCGCCAGCACATCGCAGTCGCCTAAGCCCATCGCCTTAGCACCGTTCACCGTTGCCATCCTCAGCACCTCGCGGGCATCGATCGCCGCGGCATCCCTCTCGCGCAGTTTGGCAAGACCAGCCACGAGGAACATCTCTCTGAACATATCCAGACAGTTGTTTGATGCCGGACCGTCAGTACCTATCGCCACCGTGATGCCCCTCTTCAGGTATTCGCTTATCGGCGCTATGCCCGAAGCCAGTTTGGTGTTGCTGCCAGGGTTTGTCACCACGTACAGTCCCCTCCTTTGCATCACCTCGTAGTCCTCCTCGCTCATCCACACCCCGTGGTATATGCCGCCGCCGTAGTCAAACATGCCCAGCGAGTCGAGGAACTTCACAGGTGTCATGCCGTATCGCTCCACGCATCCCTTCACCTCAGCCTCCGTCTCGCAGGCGTGCACCCACAGCGGAGCCTTGTTCTTCTTCACCACGTCGGCTATCAGCTTCAGGTTGTCAGGGTTGGTAGTATATTCCGCATGAAAACCCAGTTGGTATGACTGCAGCGACCCTGGCACGTTGTACTTATTATACATATAGTCTATCCACCTTACGTCCTTCGAGAAGTCGTTCACCCCTCCCGTCTGCACACATCGGAAGCCCATATCGTCCATAGCCCGTGCCACCCACTCCTGTTCCATATACATGTCGAAACAAGCCGTGATGCCACTCGTCAGGTACTCCAGCACCGCCAACTGCGAAGCCCAGTATATATCCTCGCCCGTCAACTTAGCCTCCACAGGAAATATATCCTCGTTAAGCCACTCATTCAGCGGTTTGTCATCCGCCAGGCTCCTCAGCATCGTCATTCCGCTATGCGCATGAGCATTCTTGAAACCAGGCATCAGCAGGTTACCCTGACAGTCGATTTCTTTAGGTTTGAGGTTTGAGGTTTCAGAAGAACTGTGCATTGTGCACTGTGAACTGTGAATTGACACAATCCTCCCATCCTCGATGACAATTTCGCCATCGAATATCTCTTGTCCCTCCACCATGGAGAGAATTTTTGCGTTATACAGTCTCGTTTTCATATTTGTATGCAAAGTTACAATTAAGTTTTGAATGATACAAGAAAAGACTTTAGTTTTTTCTTTATCATCACGACGTCGTAACTTATCAAAAGTTACAACTTTTTTTTGTATTCTCAATAAAAATATGTATTTTTGCAAAGCAAAAACAATTGTACATTATGAAAGTACTACTAATCAATGGCAGTCCCCACAAGCAGGGCAACACCTTCCTCGCACTCAGCGAGGCAGCAAAGACATTAGAACACCTCGGCATAGAGACCGAGATAGTTCACATCGGCGTAAAACCCATCAGAGGGTGCATCGCCTGCGGCCAGTGTAAGGTGAAGCAATTGGGCAAGTGCGTCTTCGACGATGACGTGTGTAATAGCATCTCGGCCAAACTCGACACCGCCGATGCCCTCATCGTCGGCTCCCCCGTCTATTACGGTCAGCCCAACGGCTCAGTGCTGTCGCTCATACAGCGTATGTTCTTCTCAGCAGGCGAGAAGGTGGTCAACAAACCCGCCGCTGCCGTCTGCGTATGTCGCCGAGGCGGTGCCACGGCAGCCTACCAAACTCTCAACATGCCCTTCGAGATGATGAACATGCCCGTCATCACCTCGCAGTATTGGAATATCGTCTATGGCCGCGAACCAGGTCAGGCATCACTCGACATCGAGGGCATGCAGACCATGCGCACCATGGCCACTAACATGGCTTGGATGCTCAAGAAGATCCACACCGCCGACGGTCCCAACTACCCAGAGCGCGAACCATGGGCTCCCATGCACTTCATACGGTAGGTGCTGAAGGGAAAACTATATACGAAAGCATATAACTATCCATAGTTCTTTGTTTGAACGCTTACTCTCGTATAGCCTTTGTGCCATGTCCGTTGGCACAAAGGTATCCCATACTACAATATTCTTGCTAACAAGCCAATCAGTGCCAGGTGAATGGGGTAGTAATAATAGAAGAACCTTCCGAGCCACTGGCAGCGCCCCCGCTCTCCGTTATACAAAGCCAGCAGCGGCACTGCAAACCAGCAAGCCATATGCACCATGCCATACACCTTGCTGTGGAAGATAAAAAAGGCGACAGCATATAGCGATATTATCACCATCATCCACACCATCTGCTTGTAGAAATCACCACGATTTCTGCCCACCATCAGTATGGCAAGCGGAGCAGCACAACTCCAGTCCGAGGTGAACGTCAGCGCGCATGCCACCACTGTCACAGCCACTTTCTGCCAGCATGCCATCCGCTGCATGTCCCACACTCTGAGCAGTATCAGTCCCCACATCAGCGGCCAGCCTATGCTCGTAGCATTAAACAGCAGGTTATCCAGCGGATTGAAGCCCGACA
The DNA here is from genome assembly GCA_017642485.1 of Prevotella sp. Taxonomy (GTDB): domain Bacteria; phylum Bacteroidota; class Bacteroidia; order Bacteroidales; family Bacteroidaceae; genus Prevotella. Next base: position 10,664 of record JAGCPC010000020.1, read on the forward strand.
TATTGAAGTAGCAGAAAGCGAAGTGGCTCACCACTGCAAACATAATCAAGCGTTGCAGATAGCGACGATAGTCATGCG
>JAGCPC010000021.1 GCA_017642485.1 Prevotella sp.
CTGAGTGACCTGGGTTACTGGACTCCCGACAACCAGGGTGCTGACATTCCTTCACCAGGTTGTGCAGGTGCTACACCTACATTCTACAAGAGCTCTATCCAGATCCAGAAGGCCGACTACTTCAAGATCAAGGACATCACCCTGAGCTATAACCTGCCGAAGAACCTCCTGAAGAAGGTTCTCATCAGCAACGCTCGCATCTACTGCTCTCTGAAGAACTACTTCACATTCAGTCACTTCGACAACTATGATCCTGAGCGTGGTGGTTCTGTGAACTTCCCGCTGATGAAGCAGGCTGTGATTGGTCTTAACGTAACTTTCTAAACCAATAATGAGTATCGATATGAAAAAGATATTAAGCATGTTATTTGCTGCCACAGCCATTGGCTTCGGCGCAACCTCCTGCTCAGACTTCCTGGAGGAGGACAACAAGACTGGTGAGACTGCCGATCTGGCATACAACACCATATCAGGTATCGACGGTCTGATTCAGTCAGCCTACACCTACACACATGGCTGGTGGGGCAAGGAGCCGTCACTCGGACTGGCCGAGATGGGCAGCGACCTGTTCTATTTCGGTTATGACAACAAGCAGAAGTCTATGCTGAAGTACGACATCTCTGCTGAAGCACTTGGCAACAACGTGGCCGACAACCCCTGTCTCGATGAGTATTGGGAGATGTTCTACGCTGGTGTAGACGTATGTAACAACGTGCTGAAGTACGCTCCTACCTGTACCGTCATCGACGACAACAAGAAGGCTGCCTATGAGGCCGACGCTCTCTTCCTCCGTGCACTGTACTACTCACAGATGGTTGCCATGTGGGGCCCGATTCCCTACAATGTTGAGCCTGTGAACTCTATCAACAACAACCCTGTACGTGTACCCGAGGCTGAGGTATATGCCAATATCCTCAATGATCTGAAGGAGGCTATGAACAAGTACAAGCAGGCCAACGTCATGACAGCCAAGGCTGCCACTGGTACAGGCCGTGCCTATTACTACTCTGCCGAGGCTCTCTATGCCCGCGTAGCTCTTTATGCAGCTTCTTGGCTGGGTGCCAGCAGTGTGAATGGCTATGGCAACCTCTACAACGAGGCTCTGACCGCTGCCAGCGATGTCATCAGCAACTCTGGTGCCAAGTTCTACAGCCGCTACAGCGACACATGGAACATGAACAATGAGGAGGCTACTGTCAACACTGAGAACCTCTTCGCCGTTCACTACACCAACGATCTTTCTGCAGGCCGTGACAACTGTGTGCCCTATCGTTTCTCTGATGGCGGTACAGGCCAGTTCAACTCACTGATCACCCGTACTGGTTACAGCCGTAACGGAGGTAGCGCCTCTCTGCTGATGTTCCCCTCACTGTGGAACAACGGTTGCGACGATATCGGCCCCAACGGACAGACCAACAAGTCTATCTTCTGGCGTGTAGCTGCCGGCAAGACCACTATCGTAAGTAAGGAGACTGGCGAGAACGTGGAGGTTGGCAAGTACTACTCTCCCTACGGACGTGGTTTCTCTCGTTACCTGCCGTCACTCTACTTCTGGCAGCTGATGGAGAGCATCAAGGAGACCGACCAGCGCTACAATGGCACAATGTTCATGTCATACCGCTTGCCGAAGGAGTTGGCTCACAACCCCGAGAAGTATCCTAAGATGTGGGATCAGGAGTTCAAGGACTACGACGAGGCTTATGCTGAGGACGGCAACTACTTCAACGGTGGTGGTATCGGTATCCTCTACAGCATCCTCGACGGTGACTCTCCCGAGGGTAAGGCACTTCAGGCTGAGGCTAAGGACAAGTATCGTCTGCAGTTCGCATACGGTGGCGATATACCCGTCTACACCTCTGGCGATCCTAAGACCGCTCTGCCTACTGAGGGTGGTAAGGCTAAGTCTGATGTCTATGGCGACGACCGTTACAAGAGTGAGAAGATCGAGGGCCGCCGTTCATACCCCGGCATCAAGAAGTTCCTCGACGATCAGTACAACCCCAGCTATCCTACTCATGACCTGAGCTACCGCGACATCATGGTGCTCCGTCTGGCTGAGATGTACCTCATCAAGGCAGAGGCTGAGCTCGCTACTGGCGGCAATGCTCTCTCTACCATCAACGAGCTTCGCAAGGCCCGTGCCATCAGTGGCAAGGACAACACTATCAGCGGAACTGTTGATATCGAGACCATCCTTCGTGAGCGTGCTATTGAGCTCTGCGGTGAGTACCAGCGCTGGTTCGACCTGAAGCGTACACACACCCTGCTCGACCACGTGAAGGCTTACAACGCACAGGCCAGCGGCAACATCGCTGTGAAGCACTA
>JAGCPC010000022.1 GCA_017642485.1 Prevotella sp.
GCTTATCGTATGTTATGCAGCATCAGGATGCTGACAGCCTTGTAGTTTCAGCATATTACGTTCCTTATGATCTCGACAGCTATCTTGGTCCCCGTTCGGTCACCAACTTCCATTTTATATATGCAGCCGATCTGGAGTCGAAGACCACAGATAACCGTTCTCTGATGTATGCCCGATATTATGGACTTCCCCCTATCCGAATAGACCGCGAAGTAGATTGGGAAAAACGAAATGGAGAATAAGCGCAATACATATATCATATCGAAGGCTCTGAAAAGTTTTGTGTTAGCTTCGATCCTGACAGCTGCTGCCGCACAGTTGGCCAGTACCTTTGATGCCATCATCGTAGCACATTTCGTAGGTGAGGAAGCCGTTTCGGCTCTCAGTCTGGTGATGCCTGTCACTACTTTTATCAGTTGCCTGGGACTTTTGATGGCTTTTGGAGCGAATGCCCTGGCAGCTCGCGAAATCGGCAGTCACAATCTTGAAGGTGCTTCTGATTTCTTTTCCACTGCCGTATGGTCCATCCTGACCATTGGTGTTGCTTTCTCCATGCTGATGTATGCAGGCATCCCTGTCATTATGGAAATAATCACCGACGAAGAGTCCCTTCGCACCCTGCCTACCGATTATCTGAGTGTCTATGTGCTGGGGGCTTGGCTCGAGATGCTGTCATACGCCTTCTGCCTCTTTGTTGCCACTGATGGTCATCCACGGAAGGTGACGATGGCAGTCTTTGCTGGTGTACTGGTCAATGCTTTTGTGGATTTGCTGGCTGTAGGATTCCTGGACTGGGGCATCAAGGGTGCCGCCTGGGGCTCGTTGGCACAGTTTGCCGTCAATATCCTGTTGCTGACACTATATATCCGCCAACCTATATGCTCCTATTCGCTGAAGTGGCCCAAACGAAAGAACATTCAGTTTTTTTTAGAGAACATCAAAGAGGGGGCTGCTGTATCCATCAGTAATATCCTGATGGCTGTCACCGTGCTCCTTCTCTGTAACATTATCTTTAATGCACTCGGTGAGCGTGGATTATTCTTCTGGTCTGTCTGTTTGCAGATGCTCCTCATTTCCGTTGTGTTCATCAATGGCATCATAGAGTCGCTCTTTGCTATCGGCGGCATTCTGTTAGGTGAGCACGACACCCGTGGGTTAGACTTGCTGGCCCGCAGGGCATTGCTGGCTGTCTTTGTATTGATGATCCCGATGATAGTTCTTATGTGTGTCCCTGGAGTCGTGGGTGTCATGTTCGGCATAAAAAATGACAATGAGATGGCCGACCTCAACCATGTACTGCGTATCTATTCTCTGGCACTGCTCCCATTTGCGCTGACATTGATAACGGTGGCCACATATCAGATGTTAGAGCGCATCTTGCTGTGTGTGTGTGTCGTTGTAGGACAGTTGTCCGTGACCATTCTTGTGGTCGGAGCCTTAGCATACTACGCTCCCGCCTATATCTGGTGGGGCTTTCCTCTGGCTGGATTCAGTTTTTTGGCAGTACAGTTACTCTACTCTTATATCTATAGCCATCGTCAGAAATGTCGTGTCTCTGCCCTCACCTTGATTCCGTATAGTGAGGGTGGCCGAAGGTTCGACAGTTCTGTGCGTTACCGGTCAGATGAGGTATATTCAGTACTGAATGATATAGATGCTTTCCTCCAAGAGTCAAAACTTAGCGAGCATGACATATTCTGTCTGAACCTCTGTTGCGAGGAACTCATGACAAACATTGCCAAACACTCTCATGGGCATATCGTCCACCATTCATTCGATGTCCACATCTATACTGACGACGAAAGCACCTGTGTGGCACTGAAGGACGGCGGCAAGCCTTTCAACCCGCTTTTGGCAGACAAGATGGCCGATCCCGATATTGGCAAAGAAGGTAGCGAACATCTGGGTTTGCGCTTGGTTAACACTATCGTGGAGAATATCTCCTATAAATATATGTATGGTTTGAATATTGTTTTAATTAAAATATAAGCGTATGATACTTTTGAGTTTTGACACTGAAGAGTTTGATGTGCCTCGTGAGCATGGTGTTGATTTCACGTTGGAACAAGGAATGGCGGTTTCCAAGGTCGGAACGAATCGCATCCTTGATGTGCTGAAGCAGAACGGCGTAAAGGCAACCTTCTTCTGCACAGGCAATTTTGCGGAGCAGGCTCCCGAGGTGATGCAGCGCATCATGGACGAAGGCCATGAGGTGGCCTGTCACGGTGTGGACCACTGGCAACCTAAGGAGACCGACTTTGCCCGTTCGAAGGAGATTGTGGAGCGCATCACAGGCCGTACCGTCTATGGTTATCGCCAGCCCCGCATGTTCCC
>JAGCPC010000127.1 GCA_017642485.1 Prevotella sp.
AATTCCTGGTTTACCTCCTCGACAGACCGATTCTTCCTTCATACAACAAAGGTAAGAAACTGTCTTGAGTTGTCTGTCATTTTTCTTATTTTTTTTTATTTTTATGCGACTTCGTCGCAATCCTCCGCAAAGTTAGAGTGAAATTAACCAGTTAATTTATCAGAGAAGCTTAGGCACCCACATGCAGAAGCTTAGCATCCATATGCGAAAGCTTAGCCTATACACGTGGAAAGTATGCATCTTTGGCTTTTCTCTCGTTTTTTAGTAACTTTGGATAAGTTAATAATGCACTCGGTAAAAATAAAAATTATTTTATTTTGCTGTTACGCTCGTTTTTAGTAACTTTGGATAAGTTAATAATGCACTCGGTAATGCAAAATAAAAATTATTTTATTTTGCTGTTACGCTCGTTTTTAGTAACTTTGCACCTGATATGCCATTATTACTGCGTCCGATAGCAACGAGATTTTTCTTCTTTCTGTACCTGTTGGGTATAGTGAGCAGCATAGTGACTGTGCCAAACTGGAAGGGGGCACACATGTATGAGAATGCTCCATGGGAGTTGTTTGTGGATGTGTATGTGCTGTCGGCCATTGTATGTCTGATACCTGCAAGAGTTAAAAGTTTTTATTTGCGCATTATTGTTAAGGCGCTGATATACTGCGTGATATATCCGCTTTACATCATCGATACATTCTGCTTTGTTAAGTTTGGGACTACGATAAATGCCTCAATGCTGCTGCTTGTGGGCGAGACCAACGCTGGTGAGGCTTCGGAGTTTTTCCAAAGCTATCTCTCGCCTGACATACTGCTGACGGAGGTGGGTATAATAATGCTGGTGCCATTGGTGCATATAGCCTCACTCCTAATCACCTCACCCCTAACCCCTCTCCCAAGGAGAGGGGGACAATATGTTGTAGGCAATATGCTACAGCAGATAGTAAAAGTAATTCCTCCCCTCTCTCAAAGAGTTTCTGCCCCTCGGGAAACGAGGGGACTGGAGGGGAGTTGGCTAGGGGTGAGTCGGGGGATGAGTCTTGGAGTTAATGTTGTCATCCTCGCCCTCCTTGCTTATGCTTTTTATCCTCAGTCATACGAGAATAAGGCGCTGTACCAGAAGACGATGTCGATGAAGACGATAGGCGAGGTGGAGCACTCGCTTGCCTACCACCCTCATACGGAGATGTACCAGCCGCCGATGCGATTGGCGTTTGCCATACGAAGCAACCAGCTGATAGCAAAACAACTTGACATACTGATAAATACTGCTGACACGAAGGCTAAGGTCGATTCGTGCGACTACAAGAGCCAGAACATAGTGCTCATAATAGGTGAGAGTTTCAACAAACGCCATGCACAGCTATATGGCTATGACAAGAAGAACATGCCAAAGCAGGTGAAACTGGAGAAATCGCGACTGCTCACCAAGATGGATGATGCTATAGCGCCTTGGAATCTTACGAGCTTCGTATTCAAACACCTGATGACGACCTACTGCGTGGGTGACAGTGGTGACTGGTGCGACTATCCGTTGTTCTGCCAACTGTTTCGTAAGGCAGGCTACAGGGTGACATTCCTCACCAACCAGTTTCTGCCACAAGCCAAGGAGGCGGTGTATGATTTCTCTGGCGGTTTCTTTATAAACAACGAGAAACTCTCAGCCGAGCAGTTTGATGTGCGCAACGACAAGCTCCATGTCTTTGACGAAGGGTTGTTGCAAGATTGGGACAATCTTAACGGGAACGCTAACGGGAACAAAACCTCAAACCTCAAATCTCAAACCTCAAACCTCACTATCTTCCACCTGATGGGTCAGCATGTGAACTATCGTACACGCTGTCCGAACTCCAAGAAGCGATGGGGTGCCGACTGCTATCCTAACGATATGGATATGCCAGTGAAGCGCAGAAAGGTGATGGCTGACTACGACAATGCCGTGTGGTATAATGACTCGGTAGTAAACCAGATTATAGAGCGCTTCAAGGATAAGGATGCCATAGTGATATACATATCCGATCATGGCGAGGAAGTGTTTGGGCCTGGTGCAAGGCACTTCTGTGGCAGGATGCATGATGCCGTAATTGATAAGAGACTGGCTGATGAGGAGTTTCGCATACCGATGTGGATATACTGCTCGCCCAAGTACAGGGCGCGCCACAGGGATGTGTATAATGCCATAAGGGGGGCGAGAAACAAACGCTATATGACTGATGCCCTGTCGCACATGCTGCTGGGGCTGGCTGGCATACATACGCCGTACTACAACCCAGAGTACGACCTGCTGTCGCCACAGTACAACGAAAATAGAAAACGCATCATAAAGAATAAGGTGGATTATGATACTCTTAAGTAAGGCACAGTGCTCCGCCCTGCGTGGCATGGCTATAGTGGGCATCTTCATGCACAACTACCTCCATTGGCTGGGACCTATGGTGAAGGAGAATGAATATACCTTCACCCAGGACAATGCTGACCGTATGTTGGCTGAATTCATAAACTTTCAACCTTCAACATTCATCCTTCAACTATTTTCCTTCTTCGGCCATTATGGGGTGCCAGTGTTCTTGTTCTTGTCAGGATATGGGTTGGTGAAGAAGTACGAGACCCCCAGCGAGCCGACTCTTGAGGGTATGGCGTGCCGACAAGGGAGAAGAACTTTCCTGTGGAAACACTATATGAAACTATTCCCTATGATGCTCCTGGGTTTTGTGGTATTTGCTATGGTTGACTGGATGACGCCAGGCAGGCACCACTGGGCATGGACGGACATCATAGCCCAACTCACGATGATCATCAACCTACTGCCTGACCCCGACCATATCATCTGGCCTGGACCGTACTGGTTCTTCGGTCTGATGATGCAGCTATACCTAATATATATATTAGTGTTGCACAGACGACACTGGGGGTGGACAGCGGGACTGATGGTAGTATGTACCGTGTTGCAGGCTATGTGCTTTGATGATCCAGAGGGGGATACTCTCAACCGCCTGCGCTATAACTGCATAGGAGGCATGTTGCCATTCGGCATGGGACTGCTCTTGGCACGATGGGAGGGCAAGATAAAGCCATGTACCAACGCAGCGCATCTTGTGGTGCTTCTTCTATCCATACTTCTTATTTTCTCCCTCTCACTGAATTTCTGGTGTTGGCTCTTCGTGCCAGTATTCATTATCACATCACACGTGGCATTCGTGCGCATACTGCCCGAGTCGGCGATGCGTCCTCTGGTATGGTTGGGTGCTCTGTCAGCTGCTATATTTGTGGCACATCCTGTGACAAGAAAGATTTTTATTCCTATATCACGTCATGGCGACATACTCGACGGTTTGGTGATGTATATTGTAGCAACGATATTACTCTCAATGATATACCGTCTCGTAATAAAGAAACTGCAGGAAAAATAACTATTAACTGTGAACTATGAACTATGAACTGATAAAACTTACCCGTCCGCACCATTGGGTGAAGAATCTGTTTGTGTTACTCCCCATATTCTTTGGACAGAAACTCTTTGATATGCATCTGCTGTGTAATGCGGTAGTTGCTTTTTTCTCCTTCTGCTTTGTGGCATCGAGCATATACTGCTTCAACGATATAATCGATGTGGAGGATGACCGCCGACATCCCGTAAAATGTCAGCGCCCCGTGGCAAGCGGAAAGATAAGCGTGAGCGTGGCATACGTCATAATGTTTCTGCTTATGGCGATGAGTGTGGGAATACTATTTCTCATCCCCGATACGGCGATGCGGAATGCTACAATCGCGGTGATATGCGCATACTGGCTTATGGAACTGGCGTACTGCATAGTGCTGAAGCGCTTTGCCATAGTCGATGTGTGCATACTCTCCGTAGGATTTGTCCTGCGTATATTGGCAGGTGGTATGGCGACAGGTATAGTGGTAAGTCACTGGCTGGTGATGATGACCTTTCTGCTGACGCTGTTCCTCGGTATTGCCAAACGCCGTGACGACGTGCTGCGTATGATGGATTCAGGCACAGCACCCCGTCACAATACTAAGCGCTACAATATAACATTCGTCAATGAGGCTCTCACCATTACGGGTGGCATCATGCTGGTGTGCTACATCATGTACACGGTGTCGCCTGAGGTTATAGCTCAGTTTGATTCGCATTACCTGTATCTTACCAGCGCCTTTGTCATACTGGGTCTGCTACGTTACCTGCAACTTGCCCTTGTCGATGAGAAAACGGGTGACCCCACCAAGGTGTTGCTTCATGATCGCTTCACACAGTGTGTGGTGTTAGGGTGGGGGATATCGTTCCTTGTTATTATATACCTTTAGTTCAAACGCTTCGTTTGTTCTGACATATAAAAAAGTTCCGACATTCGTTAGAGTGTCGGAACTTTTTATCTACTTTTATTTGTGTAGTAAGATGTTATTTATCTTCTTACTTCTTTGTAGCAGTTTTCTTTTCTGCAGCCTTTTTCGCTGTAGCCTTTTTAGCAGGAGCCTTCTTTTCCTCCTTGGCAGGAGCGACCTCCTCGTATTTAGCCAGTTTGGCCTGCAGACGTTCTATCTCCTTATCCTTGGTCTCTATCTCCTTACCCTGGTTGGTAATGGTGGTGAGCATGTTCTCGAGTTCCTCATTGTCAATGCCTCCATAGAGCGTGCGCACACGTGAGATGAAGTCGCCGAGGATATTCATGTAGTTGGTGAAGGCGTCAAACGGTCCGTCGTATATGCCACGGTCGATATTCCAGTTGCTTGGCTTGGTGGTCATGAAGCGGAAGTTGTTTGAAGCCTGCAGATAGTCCCAGTCCTGTAGCAGGCGTGGGTCCTTGGCGATGAGCAGACGATCGGCAACGGAGTAGAGTTTGTTGAATGCCTCACGCTGCATCTGGTTGCCCAACCATACGGAGCAGTCGCGCTCTTCGTCCACCCATGAGAGTGACTCTGGTACATCGATAGCACCCACGCTGTTGTACTTGTCCATCACCTGTGATGGGGTGAGGAACTCCAGTCCTCTTTCCTTGGCGCATGCAGGGAGTGCCTTGAGGAAGTCAAGTATGTTGCTTGATAGTGGCTGTGCTATGCCCAGTGCCGAGAGTTCCATGAAGATATTTACCACCTGCTCAGCCTCAGGACATGATGCTATGTTATTAATATAGGTGTCGGCAAAAAGTGGGTAGCCCTCCCATGCTGTATTGCTGAAGCGCAGCGAGATATCATCAGACAGGCTTACGTCACGCAACAGCAACTTGAGGTTGGGAGCCATATTGCAGTTATAGACGAAGTGTGGTGACTTCCATCCCAGTACGTGCTTGGCACCTTCGGTGAGCATGCCTTTATAGCCGAGTGCTGCTACCTGTGCACCTATCTCATCGGTATAGATGAGTGATGAGTTGCGCATTACGGTAGGACGCTTACCGAAGTACTCCTGTATCTTGTCAGACATCTTCTCGATGTCACGCTTGAAACTCTCCTCGTTTGCGAGTCCAGCAAGACCATGAGAATAAGGTTCTGTGAGGAATTCCACACAGCCCGTCTCATTGAGCTCCTGTAGTTTCTCCAGCACCTGTGGTGCGTGCATCTCCAACTGCTCCATGCCGACGCCTGACAGTGAGAATGCTACGCGGAAATAGTCACCGTTCTGCTGTATCATCTCCTGCAAGGCATTGAGCGCAGGCATGTACGAGTGCTCTGCTATGTATGATATAGAACGCTCGTTCTCATAATCATCGTAATAGTAGTGATCAGTACCGATATCAAAGAAACGGTAACGCTTTAGATGAATTATCTGGTGTATCTCAAAATATAAGCAAATTGTTTTCATACGAATTGTGAATTGTGAATTGTGAATTATGAATTAGTTTGGTATATAGTTGCGTTGATATTCTTCGTGGTCAAACCATCCTTTGGAGAGCAGTTGGTCGTAGCACTGGCGTATGCGCAGTCCTACCTTTTCCCATGTTATTCTGCCCACCTCCTTGATGCCTTCCTCGGCGAGGTAGTCATGGAAGCCTTGGTTCATACATACTGAGTATATGGCATCTGCCATAGCGTGTATGTCCCAGTAATCTACCTTGAGTACGTTGGTGAGTATCTCGCCGCATCCTGACTGTTTGGAGATGATAGATGGACATCCGCACTGCATAGCCTCAAGAGGTGCTATGCCGAAAGGCTCGGATACTGACGGCATGACAAATACGTCAGAGTTCTTGTAGCACTCATACACCTGTTTGCCACGCTGGAATCCAGGGAAGTGACACTTGTCGGCTATGCCGTACTGTGCAGCGAGTTCTATCATGGCTGCCATCATGTCGCCCGAACCAGCAAAGCAGAAACGTATGTTCTGTGTACGCTGCAGTACGAGTTTTGCTGCCTCGATGAAGTACTCCGGCCCCTTCTGCATAGTGATACGTCCGAGGTATGTCACCACCTTCTCGTTAGGTATCTTGTGGGGTACGATGTCGAGATACTCCTGTGACAGCGGATATACGGCATTGTGCATAGCCACGCACTTTCGTGGGTCCTGATGATACTGGTTTATCACGGTCTGGCGTGTCAGCTCTGATACGCACATGATGCAGTCAGCATGGTCCATGCCGTTTTTCTCGATAGAATATACGGTAGGATTGACCTTGCCGCGTGAACGGTCAAAGTCTGTGGCGTGCACGTGTATGCAGAGAGGTTTGCCTGATACCATCTTGGCATGTACGCCAGCAGGGTAGGTGAGCCAGTCGTGAGCGTGTATGAGGTCAAACTGCTCTGAGCGTGCCAGTACTCCAGCTATGATGGAGAAGTTGTTGATCTCGTCATGCAGATTACCTGGGTAACCGCCGGCAAAGCCCATGCACCCCATATCATCCAACCCCTGCATATAGTTGAAGTCGGCATAGATGTGGTCACGGAAACGGTAGTAGTCCTCTGCCGTGTGGCCTACGAAGCGATCCTTGATATTGTCATACATCACATCGCGCCATGCTATGGGCACCTGACTCATGTTGATTATCTTGAGGAATTTCTCCTCTTCGCCTGTTGGCTTGGGCATACAGAAGGTGGTCTCTACGTCGCCCTGTGCCGACAGACCCTTGGTGATGCCGTATGATGCTACGGCAAGTCCGCCATATATCTTAGGAGGGAACTCCCATCCGAACATTAGTACTTTCATAGTGAGAGTTATAGGTATTAATAGTTATACTTGTCGATAAGTTTCATGGTGCGCAGTATCTCCGCCACGTTCATGGAGAATGCCATCGCTCCTCTGCCAGAGAATGGCGGGTTGCCGTCGAAGAGTTCTGATATGGTGCCAGTAGCGTGATACATCATCTCGTCCTCGAAGCCCACCATCTGTCGTTGTACGAAGCTCAGTCGTGTGCGTTTGTACACTTTCAGACATGCCTCCATGTAGAATCCTCCGAGCCACGGCCATGCTGTGCCAGAGTGGTATGCGAAGTCACGCTGTGCCTGTGCTCCCACATAGTTGGGGTTGTATCCTCCGCTCTTTGGTGACAGCGTGCGCAGTCCCTTTGGTGTGAGGAGCTCGCGTGTGCAGAAGTCAAGTACCGTCTTCTGCTGTGTTGTCTCCAGCGGTGAGTAGTCCAGCGCTACAGCAAATATCTGGTTGGGGCGCACGTTCCAGTCCTCGATGCCCTCCTCGCGGTAGTCGAAGAGGTATCCAGCAGGTGTGATAAATGTCTCCTGGAAAGACTTCTTGACGATTTCGGCACTTGCCTCGAGGTGCTCGGCATATGCCTTGTCCTTCTGCTGTGTGGCTATCTCGGCGCCAAACTTCAGTGCATTGTACCACAGAGCATTAAACTCTACGATAAATCCTGTACGTGGTACTACGGGTTTGCCGCCTGCTACGCTGTTCATCCACGTCATGGGTTTCTCACGTCCCTCGATGTGTAGCAGTCCGTTGCTCATCAGCTGCAGGTTGATGTGCTTGTTCGCCTCTATATACTTTATTATATCTATGACGAGTTTGCCATAGTCCTTGCTGCCCTTTTCTATGCCCCACTTCTTGGCGTATTGCTGTATGCACCATATAGCCCACAGCATCACGTCAGGTTGCTCTATCTCGTAGATGGATACGGTGAGGGGTTTGCCTGTCATAAACTCATTGAGAGCCTTGGCGGCGGTCTTCATGCACGAAGCGAAGTACTCGTCGTCGTCTGTGGCGAGGGTCAGTCCTGGCAGTGATATGAATGTATCGCGTGCACGTACCTTAAACCATGGTATGCCTGCGAGGATGTATCGCTCCTCTCCCTGACGGTAGTGCAGCTGGAGTGCTGCATTTTCCAGTGAGTGGTAGAAGTTGTCACGCGGTATGCGGTCAGCCACCTCGTCATTGAACAGTTTCTTCAAGGATGAAGGCCTTGTCCTCGTCAGCGAAGCTGCAAAGATTACCTCCTCACCCTTTTTCATACTGATATCAAAGTATCCTGGCACGTAGAGGTCCTCCACGCAGTCATATCCGCGCTCCGCCTCCTTGTAGTATTCCAGTCCCTTGTACCAGTTGGGTGTAAAGACAAACTCGTTCTTGCGTGACGTCTGCATGTACAACTCTGGATACTCCTTGTACATGGTCGTCTTGATGCCGTTCTCTACCTCCTTGTAGTCTCTCAGTGCCTGGAAGTTCTCGTGAGTCAGTTCATCGGCACGTCGGAAGGCGAGGTATGGTCTCAACCTCAGTGTGACGGGTGAGTGAGCATCATCGATGGTGTAGCGTATCATTACCATCTCGCTGTAGGTTTGGAATATGATCTCCTTTCTCAGGATTACTCCGCCTACACGGTAGATGGTCGTCGGCACCTTGTCAAACTCAAACGACCTGATGTATTTGTGTCCGTTAGGACTTACTGCTCCACCCCTGTAGAAATGCAAGCCGAGGTTAAACTCCGCCCCGTGCTGTATCACCGATGCGTCGAGTGATGACAACAGCACGTGGTTTTCGTTGTCGATGGATGGAATGGGAACGACTAACAGGCCATGGTACTTGCGAGTGTTGCAATCTACCACGGTACTGCTGGAATAAGCTCCAGAACGGCTTGTTTGAAGTACCTCCTTTTTTATTGACTCTTGGAGGTTTGTCATGAGTGCCTTTTCAAATTTTAAATAACTCATAGTTTTTCAATATCTAAGGCTTGAATTGTTATATTTTTAGGTTTATGTAGCAAAAGTACGTAAAATATTTAAAACAAACAAATTTTTTGGCAGTTTTTTATTCTAAAAGGTGTTTTTTCAAAAAAAAAGAAGTACCTTTGTGCCCGTAAAATTTGAGTTCATGAGATTTTTCAAGACTATTATATTGCTACTCTGCACACTGTACTCTCTGTCATCATCGGCGGTGTTGAAGGAGGACAGTCTTGCCAATACTTTACGGGTGTTGCGCAGCGAGTTGGTTTCGTATCATGATGACTACTCGCAGAAGCAGAAGGTCATGCGTGCAGCAGGCCAGAAGGTGTTCAACACGCTGATGGAGACCATGATCAGCTCTAATCAGAATGCCCTGATGCTCTACTCGCAGAAGGATGGCTACGTCTTTGACCTCACATACGCCTGCCATGAGGCGATAGAGCAGTATCATGACTTTGAGCGCAAACTCGTTCCGTTTATGGAGTATGTCGATCAGAGTGACAATGAGCTGGCACGTTTTGACAGCCTCATCAACTGTCTGAAGACTATGCCCGTCATGGTGCTCGATGCCCAGGCTAAGACTGACCGTAACGTGTGTCTCGCACTCGCTGTCAACACTCAGCGCATGGTGCAGGAGGATCATGAGCAGCTCAAGGAGTACATCTCTTATTATAAGATGACGGAGAGCCGCTTGAAAAATCTCAATGACTATGCCAACAAGAAGTACAGCGAGATACAGAACAGCATATTCGTCAATGGCGGCGACAACTATCTCAATATCCTTTCGCGATTCGGATATTTCATTTCCCAGACCAAGGAGAGCGTCTTGGAGAAGTACTCGTCATACCGTGGCGTACGCTCCCAGTGGGACAAGCGCTGGATCATCGGACTCTTTGTCGTCATACTCTTCTATGGCTTTATCGCCGTTGTCCTCAATCAGTTGATAGTGCGCTGGCTCGTCACCCGCCTGTTCAAGAAGGGCTACGGCTCAGCCCGAGTGGCGGGGTGGTTTATGGAGAAGCGCACCATGATTATCATGGCATCGACAGTTGTTACCTTTGCTGTGATACTGGGAGTGGTGAGGGCTCTCGCCAACCAAAACTTCATACAGATGGCGGCAGGCCTTCTCGTGCAGTACTCATGGCTGTTGGGAGTGGTTATAATATCCCTCCTGCTCAGGGCAAAGTCTGATACCGCCGTGCGCACCTTCCTCGTCTATCTGCCGTTGATAGTCAACGGATTTATTGTGATAAGTTTCCGTATCATCCTGATACCTAATGCGCTTGTCAATGTCATCTTCCCTCCCATACTGCTCATCTGCTGCCTGTGGCAGTGGTATGTGCTACGAAAGTACAAGCGTATCATCGATGCGAGCGACAGGGGTTATGCATACTTCTCACAGCTTGTATTCATAATATCGTTGGTATGCTCGCTGATAGGCTACACACTTCTTTCCGTACAGATATTGATATGGTGGATCATGCAGCTCACCTGCATACTCACCATCACCTGCATACGTGACTGGTACAGGGGCTATTCCGATATCAATGGTCTGCATGACAAACCCATCACCGAGAAGTGGTATCACAATGCCATCTACTGGGTGGTGCTCCCACTGTGTGCCGTATTCTCTGTTGTCATAAGCTTGTACTGGGCGGCTGACGTCTTCAACCTCAGCGACCTCACCATGTCACTCTTCACACGCAGGTTTGTCGATACCGAGAATTTCTCTGCCAGCATCTTCAGCATAGCCCAGGTGGTGTCACTATGGTTTATCTTCAACTACATCAATCATACTGCCAAGGCATTTGCCAAGTACGCCCTTGAGCAGCGTGACCCTGCCAATGCCGCACAGCGCTTCATGATGGTCAAGAATGTGATGCAGATATTCATCTGGGGCATCTGGTTCCTCATCGCTATGGCGATGTTCCATGTATCCAATACGTGGCTGGTAGTCATCTCAGGAGGCCTGTCCACAGGTATCGGTTTTGCGTCCAAGGATATACTGGAGAATATCTACTACGGCATCTCTCTCATGGCAGGCCGTATCAAGATTGGCGACCTTATAGTGTGTGATGGCATACGTGGTACCGTTGACAGCATATCCTACACCTCTACGATGATCAATACCGTCGATGGCTCCGTCATAGCATTCCAAAACTCGCAGCTCTTCACCAAGAACTACAAGAATATGACGCGCAACCACGGCTACGAGCTCCATATCCTCGACGTTGGTGTGGCTTATGGCACTGATGTGAAGAAGGCACGCGAGGTCATCAAGGAGGCTGTACTCAAACTCAGCTGCATCAATAAGCGCAAGGGCGTCAACGTGGTGCTCAAGGAACTGGGCGACTCCTCTCTCGTGCTCAAGGTCATAGTGTGGGTCAATGTGTTCACCCAGTACAGCGATGACGGCGTCATCCTCGAGGCGATATACGATACCCTCAATGAGCATGGTATCGAGATACCGTTCCCACAGACGGATGTACATATTAAAAGTTGATAGTTGACAGTTGATAGTTGAAAGTTAAGGCAATCATAATATGTCAATTGCTCATGATGGCAGTGTGCCATTATGCCCATGCCCAGTCTGCCGACTCGCTCATCGTCGCTGATATGCGCAGCGCAGGTGTCACCTTCTCCCATAACGGTAGTATGGTGCTCCTCACGCCAGGACAGGAGAAGTACGATGAGATGTTTGCCGTCATACGTCAGGCACGCAGCAACATACACCTCGAGTATTTCAACTTTCGCAACGACTCCATAGCAAGCGCGCTCTTCGACCTCTTGGCTCAGAAGGCCAGCGAGGGTGTCGAGGTACGAGCACTCTACGATGCCTTTGGCAATATGTCCAACAACCGCCCGCTTAAGGAGCGTCACGTCAAGTCCATACGAAGCAGGGGCATCGAACTGTATGAGTTTGACCCCATCGGCTTCCCCTGGATAAACCACGTCTTCAGCCGTGACCATCGCAAGATTGTCGTCATCGATGGCAAGGTGGCATTCACTGGCGGCATGAACGTTGCCGACTACTACATACACGGCACCGAGGTAGTGGGGGAGTGGCACGATATGCACTGTCGCATAGAGGGCGACGAGGTCAACACCCTGCAGCGCATCTTCCTCCGCGTGTGGAATAAGACCACAGGGCAGAACATCCACGGCGCCAAGTACTATCGTGGCACGCGGTCGCCCATCTGTGGCACCACAGCATCGGCTCATGATGCATATATCGATGGGGTGAAAATTGATACTACTGCCACAGCATACCACAAGATGCTGGGCATAGCCAATCGCGAACCCCACGTCACCAACAAGGTGATGCGCCAGTTTTACATCTCGTGCTTTGACCGTGCTCAGGACAGCATACGCCTCATCAACCCCTACATGTCCATGACCCACTCACTCAAGAAGGCCATCAAGCGATGCCTGCGTCGTGGCGTCAAGATGCAGGTCATGATGTCCGAGGTCAGCGACATACCGATGGAGCCCGATGCCTCGTTCTACAATCTGCACTGGATGATGAAGCGTGGCGCCGAGGTGTATATCTACCAAGGCGGGTTTCACCATACCAAGATCATCATGGTCGATGGCAAGGTGTCAACCGTGGGCAGCTGCAACCTCGATGCACGCTCGCTCAACTACGACTACGAGGCCAATGTCATCATCGTCGATAAGAATACCACCGCCGAACTCGACCGTCACTTCGACCACCAGTTGCAGCGATGCTTCCTCCTCACACCCGAGAAGTGGGACGCATGGCGCACTCGCTGGCAGAAGACCTACGGATGGTTCTCTAAAATGTTAAGCCCATGGCTGTAATAGATACTCTCGACACATACTGGCAGGAGATAAGCCATACCCCTGCACTCAGCGAGGCCGACGAACAGGCCCTCGCCGTACGCATATCACAAGGCGACGACAAGGCTGTCGAACGTCTCGTCACTGCCAACCTACGCTATGTCGTGGCTCTGGCACGTCAGTTTGCCGAAAAGGGCGAGGTGAGCATGAGCGACCTCATCAGCGAGGGCAATATGGCGATGCTCATAGCAGCACGCAAGTGGGACCCCGCTAAGCAACCTCGTTTTGTGGCTTATGCCTCATACAGCGTCCGCAAGGCCATGATGGCGGCACTGCCACAGCAGGGACCCATGATTACCCTCCCCAAGAGCACTACGAGTACTCCGCAGGACCTCCGCCGTATGTCCACCGACGCTCCTGTTCACCCTGGACAGAAAAATACTCTCGGCGATATGCTCCGTGCTGGCAAACCCATGACCGATGACGGTGCCGAACTCGCCGATACGAGCTATGCCCTCTCTCAGGCCATCAGCCATCTCAACGAGCGAGAGCGTGACATCATGACCCATTACTACGGCATAGGTGTCGATGACCAGATGACAATGACCGAGATAGCACAGCGCATGGACCTCAAGCGCGAGCGTGTCAGACAGATACGCAAGACAGCGGAGCGCAAGCTGCGCCGCATACTAAAGAATAAGGAAGTGTAGAGTATAGAGTATAAATATAAAGTATAAAGATGAAAAATATAAGATTCATAGCAGCGCTAATCATACTTTTCAACCTTCAATTTTCAATTCTCAATACGATACGCGCGCAAGGTAATGATAACCCCTCCAAGGTACTGCGCACCGTACCCCAGGCGTACGCCTTCTCAGTAGGTATGTCGCCTACCGACTCCACGGTATATATGACCGATGTCCTCATACTGCAGCAGGCGCAGATCGTCAAGTCCAACGGTTTTCTCGTAGGACGTCAGGACTACTCATCGCAGTTTCGCAATTTCCTTGCCCAACTCGACCTGCCCAACCGTACCTGTGCCACCGTCTTCAACGAGAAGTACAAGAAGATCTCCAAGGAGTATGACAAGATGAAAGCCGACCTCATCAAGCGCGGCTTCAAGATAAGTGTCATCGACCAGACCGAGTTCCGCTATATCGTTATAAATAATTGACCTACTCCATCGCCGGACATAAGATAGAGATCACCTACGACGCTCAGCTCCTGCAGCGTCTGTTGCCCTCGTTCGCACCCTTTCAGGTGGCCGACGATGGTAGCACGCCCCTCATGCACCTCACCGTCGATAGCACCCTACAGCGTGTGCCAGAGCAGCAGTGCCACCTCATACGCGACATCGATACCGGCAATGGCATGACACGCGTCGATCTGCTCCCCGATGGTGGCTATCAGTTTCTCGTGCGCGACATCCACGGCACGGAGTGCGCCCTGCTCATCACCTCGCCCGATTTCAGCGACTGCCACGTAGCACTGCAGGGGACGTTCCCTACACAGCGCTTCGCACTCAACAATGCCCTCATGCTCTCCTACGCCTTCAGCGCTGCCACCCACGACACCCTCCTCATCCACGCCTCAGTAGTGCGTCACCAGGGTAGGGCATACGCCTTCACCGCCAAGAGCGGCACAGGCAAGAGCACCCATGTAGCCAACTGGATGCGCTACATACCCGACTGCGACATCATCAACGATGACAACCCCATCATACGCCTCATCGACGACAAACCCGTACTCTACGGTTCGCCGTGGAGCGGCAAGACACCCTGCTACCGCAATGTCAGCGCACCCCTCGGAGCCATCATGCTCATCAAGCGCGACACCACCAACCACGTAGCCCCCATGTCGCCCATCATAGCATTCTCCACCGTCCTCACCTCATGCTCCGCCATGAAGTGGGACGAGAGGCTCTACCAGCCCGTGTGCAGCACCTGTTCACGCATAGTCGAGACCACCCGAGTAGCAGCCATACACTGTCTCCCCGACAGCCAGGCAGCAGCAGTTTGCAGAGATTTTCTAATTACAAATTAAATTACTAATTCCTAATTTCTAATTGAGTAAAAAGAATGTTTCTGCCAAACTCCATACTCATTCCCGAGGTCGCACGCCTTGTCAGCGAGGGCAAGAGTGTCACCCTGCCGCTCCGTGGCCACAGCATGCGGCCATACCTCGAGGATGCACGTGATAAGGGACTGCTCGTCAAGGTCACCCGTCCCCTACGACGTGGTGATGTGATACTCGCCCAGACAGCCCCTCAGCAGTACGCCCTGCACCGCATCGTCAGCATCGACGGCGACGATATCACCATGTACGGCGACGGCAATTTCTCGCCAGAGCATATCAAGCGCAGTGACGTGCTCGCCATAGCCCAGGGCTTCTACCGCAAGGGCAGCACCCACCTCGACAGCGTCGATACCATATCATACAAGATGTACTGGCGCCTGTGGCTCGCCCTGCGCCCTGTACGACGCTACCTCCTCATCCTCTGGCGCCTCAAGCACTACCCCCGCGAGACAGTGCGAAAGATAGTTCATAAGTTCACAGTTGATAGTTGACAGTTGAGGCACTCGGTATCGTCTCTAACTTCTTTAACTTCTCTAACTTCTAAGTGGCTTTAGCCACGTTAACTTCTTTAACTCCTAAAAAATATGCAAGTAAAATCAGGTTTCAAGCTCAATACGGTATGCGGACAAACGTTCCTCGTGCCAATGGGAGAAAAAAATATCGACTTCTCCAAACTCATAGTGCTCAACGAGTCATCCCTCCTCCTATGGAACAAGATGCAGCAGGGCGAGTTTACCGCCGACGACCTCGTCACCACGCTCCTCGACGAGTACGACGTCGATGAGGCTACAGCACGCCGCGACGTTGAGGCACTCATCGCACAGTTTCAGAAAGAAGGAATCGTTTGAGATTATAGATTATAGATAATAGATAAGAGATTACAGATGATAGATAAGAGATTTGCGTTGAGGCACTCACTATTGTCTTTAACTTCTAAGTGGCTTTTGCCACGTTAACTTCTCTAACTTCTTTAACTTCTCTAACTCCTCTAACTCCTTAAAATAATATGTACAGAACTAATACCTGCGGAGAACTCCGCATCGACAATGTAGGTCAGACCGTGACACTCGCCGGTTGGGTACAAGGCGTACACAATCTCGGCGCACTCACCTTCGTTGACCTTCGTGACCGTTACGGCATCACCCAGCTTGCCTTCAACGAGGATGCCCCCGAGGCACTCAAGGAGCAGGCAGGCCACCTCGGCCGTGAGTACGTAGTGCAGGCTACAGGCACCGTAGCCGAGCGCTACTCCAAAAATGCCAAGCTCCCCACTGGCGACATCGAGATCCTCGTCACCGAGCTCCGTGTCATCAGCGAGTCACTCACGCCCCCCTTCACCATCGAGGACAATACCGACGGTGGCGATGAGCTGCGTATGAAGTACCGTTACCTCGACCTGCGTCGCCCTATGGTACGCAAGAATCTCGAGCTACGCCACAAGATGACCATCCTCATACGCAATTTCCTCGACTCCCGACAGTTTATCGAGGTCGAGACACCTATCCTCATCGGTTCCACCCCAGAGGGCGCACGCGACTTCGTCGTGCCCTCACGCATGAACCCCGGACAGTTCTATGCCCTGCCACAGTCACCCCAGACCCTCAAGCAGCTCCTCATGGTGTCAGGTTTCGACCGCTATTTCCAGATCGCCAAGTGTTTCCGCGATGAGGACCTGCGTGCCGACCGCCAGCCAGAGTTCACCCAGATAGACTGCGAGATGTCATTCGTCGATCAGGACGACGTCATCAGCATCTTCGAGGATATGGCACGCCACCTCTTCAAGGAGGTACGTGGCGTAGAGCTCCCCGCCAAGCTACGCCAGATGACGTGGCACGAGGCGATGGCCAAGTATGGTTCCGACAAGCCCGACCTACGCTTCGGCATGGAGTTTGTCGAACTCATGGACGTCCTCCAGCTCGGCACCTTTCAGGTCTTCGACAGCGCCGAGTATATCGGTGGCATCTGTGCCGAGGGCTGTGCCAGCTACACCCGTAAGCAGCTCGACCAGCTCACCGACTTCGTCAAGTCACAGCAGGTAGGCGCCAAGGGCTTGGTATATATCAAACTCAATGACGACGGCACCATCAAGTCATCCGTCGATAAGTTCTACACCCCCGAGCAGCTGCAGGCCGTTGCCGACAAGATGCAGGCAAAGAAGGGCGACCTCATCCTCATCCTCTCAGGTGACAATGCCAACAAGACCCGCATACAGCTCTGCTCCCTCCGTCTCGAGATGGGCAAGCGTCTCGGCCTCATGGACAAGAACAAGTTTGAGTGCCTCTGGATCATCGACTTCCCACTCTTCGAGTGGAGCGATGAGGAGCAGCGCCTCATGTCCACCCACCACCCCTTCACCATGCCCAATCCCGATGACATCCCACTCCTCGACACCGACCCCGCCAAGGTTCGTGCCAAGGCTTACGACTTCGTGTGCAACGGCATAGAGGTAGGCGGCGGCTCCCTGCGTATCCACGACGGCAAACTGCAGGCCAAGATGTTTGAGGTCCTCGGCTTCACCCCCGAGCGTGCCATGGCGCAGTTCGGCTTCCTCATCAACGCCTTCAAGTATGGTGCGCCACCCCATGCAGGCCTCGCCTTCGGTCTCGACCGTTTCGTCAGCATCATGGCAGGGCTCGACTCCATCCGCGACTGCATCGCCTTCCCTAAGAACAACAGCGGCCGCGACGTCATGCTCGATGCCCCCTCAGCCATCGACCAGAAGCAGCTCGACGAGCTGCAGATAGCACTCGCTGCACCCAAGCAGTGACGCTTACATTATATATATAACCACAAGAGTGGCTTAAGGATATGTTCCCTAAGTCACTCTTTTTTTAGTCAGTGCCCCATCGGCTTTGTTTGTTTTTATTTCGCTCCCTTCCTGCGGTTACACTCTCGGCAGAGCATCTGGCAGTTCTCTATTACCGTCCTGCCTCCGTCAATCACAGCTGGCAACATATCTCCTCAGCCATGCCGTTCAGAGCCACGCACTCCTCACGACTGATGTGGCGTTTACCACCGTCGTACTGCCAAGGGCTCAGTATAAGCGGACGCCCTGCGGCACATGCATCAAAAAGGGCATCCGTCGGTTTGTAGTAATCACGAAAACCATTGTCGGTAAGCAAGATGAATGGGTGCCTCTCCTCCAGCAGCACCTGCATCACCTGTTTCTCGTCAGGAGAGATATACGGCGATACCATCACCACCCCCTGCCGTGCCTTCACCACGCAGGTGTTCTTATAGTCACGCAGCTCCTGGTCATCACCCCGCTTCGCCCTTTCCACCATCGTGCGCCTCACGTGCACAGGGGCAAAAGCACCTTCCATCAGCAGCGCCACGTTTCCCACGCCGTCATAGCTCCTATTGCCTATCACTATCCCTTTCTGCACCCTGAAGTATCCAGGCTTCATGCGCTTAGTAGCAAGCCGCTGAGGGTTCATCTGCACGTACCTTATCATGCTATTCAGCTGTCCCCTCCGTGACAAGGGGCGTATAAACGGCCGCTCCGTAAAGATAGGAAAGGCATAGCCCCCTTCGTTAGTTGTAGCGGTGCTCCCTTCGTTTATTTTCCGCGAATTTAATTCGTGGTTAACAGACAAAGTATGCGCCCTGCCCAGCTTCTTCACCCCCTGCCAATATCCACGAATCACGGCTCGAATGCTCGTATCCATCACCCTCGTCACGTGAATAACGGCATGCAGGTGGTCTGGCATCAGGCAAAACTGCAGAATGCGAATCATGGGATAATGCCTGCACATCACATACAGCTCATCCACCACAGCATTTCCCAGTGCCGTACGCTCCACCCGCGCCTTCGTGGGGTCGCCGTCAGGCATCACCAGAGCACCAAACAACGGCTCGCGCGACGGCACCGTCAGCGTGACGTGATATACGCCCACACCTCGCCATGCTGTGCCGAGTTCCTGCCATTGCCATTCATCCCTTTCCGCCATTCCAGAGTTGCTTAGGTTCTACTCTTGCAAAAGTAGCAATAATTTCTGTAACTACCAAATTTTTCTCGTTTCCCGTGCTTTTCTGTTCCAAATGATTAGTGGGAATAGCCACTTCCTATTAAAATTAATTTTTTCTTCCAAAAATTTGGAGAAATCAACTTTTATGTTTATTTTTGCACCAAATAATATAGTGATGGATAGAAATTTGTTTATAGAGTTACTGGAGGACGGTGATAAGGTCAGTCTTTATTCACCTCATTTTGAGGGTGAGGAGTACTCTGAATTTGAGAAGTTCTTGCTGACATATAAGGATGCATACCCTGATGACGTTCGACAGTTGGTATATAGGCTCGACATCATTAAGCGTGATGGTGCTGCTGACAGGCATTTTCGCTATGAAGGGACAAGGCGCGACAGGGTTATGGCTCTGCCCTCGCATCTGGAGACAACCTCTTTACGCCTATATCTGCTGAATATTCAGGCAAAAATACTGATACTGGGAAATGGAGGATTGAAGCATACTGCAACATACCAGGAAGATGAAAACCTACACAGACAGGTAAAGATGCTACAAAAGATAGACATAGAACTGAAGCGAAGAGAAAAAGACAGCATAATAACCGTCAAGGGTACGGAACTATTAGGAGAATTAGCGTTTACAATAAAAGAATAAGAAAGGGAGGTAGTTATGAAGACGAATAAGATTATGAACGAAATACGCAGCGGCATCTCTCCTGAGATGAAGATGCAGATGGAGTTGTCGGTAGCTATTGCGAACAGAGTTTACGAGATACTAGAGAAAAAGGGTATGTCGCAGAAGGACTTCGCCCGTCTGATGGGAAAGACGGAGACAGAGGTGAGCCGTTGGCTTTCCGGCACGCATAACCTCACTATGGCTACGATATGCAAGATTTCAGCCGCTCTGGGTGAGAGCGTTATAAAAGTGCCCACCTACACCTATCACCCAGTGGAGGATTATGACAGAATGATAGTAGCAGAGGAAAGTGTGTAACACGAATATCCCCCCCCTCGAACCAATAAAACACACAAAGCCGTTGGAGCGAAGTGCCCCATCGGCTTTGTGTGTTCTATGTGGTTAGTGGGAGTAAGTGCTTCGACTATAGTCTTTAAAAAAATCCAATCACCTCCAAACAAATTCTGCAACTTTTTTTGTAAGACGAGAAAACTTACCATGACAGATTATATATTTGGCACACTTGTTGTAAGAGATTCGTTTTATAAACGAATTTTCTAAATCTATGTTATACTCTACTATAGTTCAAAGAGACGAAACAGGCTTTAACAATATATATGAGGCAGCTCAGGCGCTTGAAGATGCCTACGGAGGTAAGATGAGCGACCGCCCGCAGAACATTCTGCACAGTTGTTATCACACGGCATCTGACGAGTTCGGCGTATGGATGCAGAAACGCTCTGATGTCACAGTAAAGACTGAGATGGTGAAGAACTTCCTGAAGGATAAGGAACTGCAGTTTGACATACTGACGCAGAAGAAACAGCAGAAGAATGAGAACGGAAAGTGGAAGGAGATGACCGACCGCGATGAGAACGACCTCTACATAGAGTGTTGCGCCTTGACGGGCATCAACCTCACTTCGCAGCTCTTTAAGACGGTGCTCAACAGCAACGTGATACCTGCTGTCAATCCTCTAAGGGATTACGTGCTGTCGCTCACGCCGTGGACTCCAGACCAGCCTGACTACATCAGCATGGCTGCTGATACCGTGCACATGAAGACGCAGGCAGAGGACGAACTGTGGCACAGATGCTTCAGAAAGTGGTTTGTGGCTATGGAGGCAGGATGGTTGAAAGAGTACGCGGTAAACCACCAGGTGATAGTGTTCGTAGGACCGCAGGGCATATACAAGAGTACGTGGATAAACCGCCTGTTGCCGCCTGAACTGCATGCCTACGTCACCGACAACTACAACGTGGAGCGCATCGACAAGGACGAGAAACTACGTGCTGCCGAATATGGTCTCATCAACATCGACGAGCTTGACAAACTCTCTGATAAAGAACTCAACAAGGTGAAGTCTGTCATCACCAGTACGCACGTGGATGAGCGCGCCTCTTATGGTCATAACAAAGAGAAACGCGTGAGGGTGGCATCCTACGCCGCTTCGGGCAACAAACCAGAGTTTCTTACCGATACTACGGGTAACCGCCGCTGGCTGCCATTCAATGTGGTGTCCATCGATTCGCCGTTTGAAAACAGTTTGCCATACGAAGGCATGTATGCCCAGGCTTACTATTTGCAAAAAGAAGGTTTCAACTACTGGTTTAGCATTAACGATGTAGAGAACCTAAAGAACCACGTAGAGGAGTTTATGGTGCCCGAAAAGGAAGAACAACTGCTTCTGTTGTATTTCGATAAAGTAGAGAAGGGTGCCCCTGGTGCCACATTCCTTACCACAGCCGAAATCTCAGCCAAACTCACTATTTACGGCTCACTGCGTAAGGATATAGAACTTCGCCGACTGGGCAGCATACTGCGCAAGAATGGCTTCAAGAGCACTCGTAATGGTCATCAAGGCACTCGCGGTTTCATAGTGCGTGAACGCACTCAGAGTGAGATTGCCGAGATGCGACGACCTGATGATGCTGACACTACTGACATTATGCCCTTATGAGTATAAATTATATTATAATGGTATTAACAATAAGTAGTGTGTATTATAAAAATATATATTCCAAGAAAACGCTGTCAGCAATGTCAGCGTTTTTTCTTTTAAAACCTCCTCGCATAGCTACCGCAAAAAGTTGCAGAAAACAGCGAAAATAATGCACAAAAAACTTGCATAATTCGCTTATTTTTAGTAACTTTGTATGTAGATAATGAAGGAGTGCAGGAGCTAAGTAACCAGCCAAGGATGCTAAGCAACTACCCGGGGATGCTAAGCATCCGCAGCCAGGAGCAAAGCGACTGCAGGAAGTGCCGGAATTGTCTATG
>JAGCPC010000128.1 GCA_017642485.1 Prevotella sp.
ACTTCCCGTACACGACCTTCGCAAGTCAAAGGAGCCCTACTACATGGGCATATTCCTCGTAGGAGCATATCAGGAGATACTCGGCGACATGCACAACCTCTTTGGTGATACCAATGCCGTGCACATCTCCATGAAGGACGGCACATACCACATCGACCAGGTCTTTGATGGTGAGACTGTCGAAGAAGTTCTCGACTACGTACAGTACAACCCCAAGAAACTGGTGCGCCAACTGGAGATATGGGTTACTAAATCAGTAAAACAAGGAAAGATCAGTCTTGAGGAAGGAAAGGAATTTCTTTCCAACTACCGCTCAGGGCTGTATGGATATACTTATTTGGAATAGTACCTATAGATACTATAGTCACTATAGGTACTATTGGCACTATACCCACTATAGCCCTCTAAAGAAGTGCCAGATAATGATGCCTGCCGTAACAGATACATTCAGTGAGTGCTTGGTACCATACTGAGGTATCTCCAAGCATCCGTCACACATATCGACAACATCTTGATGTACGCCTTTGACCTCATTACCGAGGACAACGGCGTATTTTTGTTGGAGGTTGGAGGTTTGAGGTTGGAGGTTTTTGTTAAGGTTATCGTTAAGGTTATCGTTTTCGTTAAGGTTAAGGTTATCGTTATCGTTAAGGTTATCGTTATCGTTAAGGTTATCGTTAAGGTTAGGGTTAAAATCTCCCAGCATCGTGGAACCATGGCATTGCTCCACAGCGAGAACCTCGTAACCATCGTTTTTCAGCGATTCCACCGCTGCTTTTGCCGAAGTGAAGTA
Source organism: Prevotella sp. (assembly GCA_017642485.1). GTDB lineage: Bacteria > Bacteroidota > Bacteroidia > Bacteroidales > Bacteroidaceae > Prevotella. The sequence continues at coordinate 794 of JAGCPC010000128.1, forward strand.
ACGCCAACTGACGCTCTCCTCTGCCCCGAGGGCTGTCTTGTGTATCTCCTGCGATGCCTTCAGCGTACAGTCACGCAACAGCGTGCCGTCTTCACTGCGCACCTCCTCTGGCGTTGCAGTGATGCCACAGAGATATATCGCCTCCACCCTAAATGCATCAGCAGTACGAAACACACTCCCCACATTGTACAGGGAGCGCACATCGTCCAGCACCACGATGAGTGGCATCTTCTCCGCCTTGCGAAACTCATCCACACTGAGGCGGTGCATATCTATGATTGAGGTCTTCTTCAATTGAAAATTGAGAATTGAAAATTGAAAATTATAGATACTATAGTCACTATAGCCACTATAGGTACTATAGTCACTATAGGTACTATCTAAAACATAGCGCTTACTCGCTTGATACCGCTCACGAGGGCATCTATCTCCTCCTTATTATTATATAGGGCGAAGGAGGCACGCACCGTACCATTGATACCAAGGCGGCGCATGAGGGGTTCGGCACAATGGTGTCCCGTCCTCACTGCTATGCCAAGACGGTCGAGCAACGTTCCCATATCAAGGTGGTGTATGTCACCCACAAGGAAACTTATCACTGCATCGCGCTTGGTATAATCCAATGGACCGAATATGTGCATACCTGGTATAGTCTGCATCTGCTCAAGGGCATAACGTGTCAATTCACGTTCATGAGCCTCTATCTTGTCCAGTCCTATGCCCTGCATATACTCTATCGCCTTCGCCAGTCCGTGGGTAGCGATGTAGTCGGGCGTGCCTGCCTCAAACTTATACGGCAGGGCGGCGTAGGTTGTCTTCTCGAAAGTCACCGTACCTATCATGTCGCCTCCACCCTGGTATGGTGGCATCTGTTCTAAGAATTTCTCTTTGCCATACAGCACACCGATGCCTGTCGGACCATACATCTTATGACCGGAGAAAGCAAAGAAGTCACAGTCTATGTCCTGCACGTCAATCTTCATGTGCGGTGCCGACTGCGCGCCATCTATCATACATGGCACGCCATGCTCGTGAGCTATGCGCACTACTTCCTTGATAGGATTAACAGTGCCGAGCACGTTGCTCACATGAGTAACGCTGACGAGTCTGGTCTTCTCTGTAAAGAGTTTCTTGTATGCCTCCATGTCGAGTATGCCGTCGTCACTCATCGGTATTACCCTGACGACTATGCCTTTCTTCTCAGCCTGCAACTGCCAAGGCACTATGTTGGAGTGGTGCTCCATAGTGGAGATTATCACCTCGTCGCCTGGCTGCATAAACGCCTCCACGAAACTTGATGCTACGAGATTTATTGCCTCCGTGGTACCACGTGTAAAGACTATCTCAGAGGTCTTCTCCGCATTGATAAACTGTCGCACCGTTTCGCGTGCTCCCTCATGTAGGTCTGTCGCCTGCTGTGACAGGTAGTGCACACCACGATGCACATTGGCATTCACATTGAGGTACTC
>JAGCPC010000129.1 GCA_017642485.1 Prevotella sp.
CACCAGACCGATAGCTATCACGATGGGTCCTGTCACTACGGGTGGGAAGTAGTGCAGTATCTTCTGTATGCCGAATGACTTGATGAGTGCTGCCATGATGAAGTACATCAGTCCGGCACATGCCACGCCAAGACAGGCATAGTCGAGTGCGAGAGTTTCGGTGAGTCCTTGTCCCATACCCATCTCCTTCACTGAGGCGTAGCCACCGAGGAAGGCGAAGGAAGAGCCGAGGAAGGCGGGTACCTGCCACTTCGCGATGAAGTGAAACAGCAGTGTGCCGATGCCGGCAAAAAGAAGTGTGGTAGATACGTCAAGTCCCGTGAGGAGTGGTACGAGCACCGTGGCTCCAAACATAGCAAACAGGTGTTGCACGCCCAGTATCATCATACGGGGCTTGCCCAGTTGGCGTGCATCATAGATAGCATTTTGTGAGTCCATACTTTTTTAATTGACAATTGAAAATTGATAATTGAAAATTATGATTTGCTAGAAGTTATAGGTGTAGAATTGTATAGGCTTTCTCAGATAGGTTAATAGTAGGAAAGATTGTCAATTGTCAATTATTAATTATCAATTCCCTAACTATCTCCTGCACCTGCTGGGTGCGTGTCATGGTGTAGAAGTGGAGTATGGGGAAACCCTCGCGTAGCAGTTCCTCGCCTTGCTTTATGCCCCACTCTATGCCCACTTTCTTTACGTCGTCGTTGTCCTTGCAGGCTTGCACCTTATCCACGAGCAATTGGGGCAGGTCAACGGCAAATGTCTGAGGCAAGACGGTGAGCTGTGCTTTGGTGGCAAAAGGTTTTAAGCCTGGCAGTATGGGGGCGTTGATGCCTATCTGCGTACATTTGTCTCTGAACCTTAATAACTTCTCCGTGCTATAGCTTATCTGCGTAGCTATATACTCCGCACCTGCGTCTATCTTTTGCTTGAGATAACCCAAGTCGGTGAGATAGTTGGGTGACTCTGCATGTTTCTCAGGATAGCCAGCCACGCCTATGCAGAAGTCTGAACAGTGGCTGGTGTTAGGCTCTGCATCGAGGAATATGCCTTTGTTCATATCGCTAATCTGCCTTACAAGGGCGTCGGCATGAGAGTGACCGCCTACGGTAGGAGTGAAACGATGGGTGCCAGGCATAGCATCGCCACGCAGGGCAAGGATGTTCTTGATGCTGAGAAAGTCGAGGTCTATCAAGAGGTCTTCGATGTCGTACTTAGTCTGTCCACCACAGATAACGTGGGGCACCACCTCGATGCCGTACTTCTGCTTGATGCGTGCGCAAACTCCTGTGGTACCAGGACGACGGCGTACCACATGTTTCTCTATCAGTCCGTCAGGACGCTCCACGTATTTCATCTCCTCACGATGCGTGGTGACATTGATGAATGCGGGATTGTAAGGCATCAGCGAGTCGATGGCATCAAAGATACTATGCAGTCCATCGCCCTTGAGCGGTGGCAGCAGTTCGAAGGAGAACCTCTTCTTGCCGCTCTCCTTGGCTTCGTTTATTATGTCGATTACTTTCATATTATTTCGTCAATTCGTCAATTTTTCAATTTGTCAATTAGTATGCAGATTATCATGATGGGGCATACAAACCTCATAAGAACATAGAGGAGTTCAACACCCCATCGCTTCCACTTATAACGGCCAGCTGAGGTTAGTTGTCTGATGACCATCTTACGTGGCATCACCCACCCTACTACGAGCAGTGTGCACAGTGCGCCACAGGGTAGCATGATGTTGGCAGTGAGTTTGTCGAAATTGTCAAAGAAGGTGTCGCCCATCAGTCCCCACCCATCATGGCTGAGGCTGTAAGCGCTGAGCAGTCCTATGACGGAGCAGAAGAGGGTGACCACACATGCTGCCTTGCCGCGCGAGAGGGGTGTCTCCTGCGACAGTACCGCGGTGCCTATCTCGTGCATGGAGATGGTCGAGGTGAGGGCGGCGATGGTGAGCAACAGGTAAAATACTATGCTGATGACATACGCCACGGTGTGGGGAAAGGCCTGTGCAAAGACGTTGGGCATGGTCATGAATACCAGACTCGGACCGGCGTCGGGCTGCACCCCTACTGAGAAGGCAGCGGGAAATATCATCAGTCCTGCCATCAGTGCTACGCCCATGTCGATAAAGGCTATCTGCGCCGTCGATTTGAAGAGGTTGGTCTCCTCACGGAAATATGAGGCATAGGTGCACAGACACGCCGTGCCGAGGCTCAACGAGAAGAATGCCTCACCCAGTGCCTTAAACACTACGTGGGCATCGAGTTTGGTAAAGTCGGGGTAGAACAGGAATGCCACCCCCTTGAAGGCGCCTGGCAACGTCAGCGATGCCCCTATCAGCAGCATGAGCAGTATGATGAGTGTGGGCACCATGATCTTTGATGCTACCTCGATACCCTTGCGCACTCCGCGCACTATGATGATGTGGGTGAGCAGTATAAATACCACGGTGAGTATCAGGGGGGTATAGTTGTCGGGTGCCATGAGTCTGCCGAAGGTGCCGGTGACATGCGCAGGACTGCCCAGCACGCCGTCGCTGAGCGCCAGTGCGAGGTAATATACACACCATCCTGCCACCACGCTGTAGAAACCCAGTATGAGCGAACCACCCAGTACGCCTGCCATGCCTATCAGTCCGAAGAGGCGCTTGCTGCCTGCCTTGCGATAGGAATATACGGGGTCCTTGCCGCCGTTGCGTCCTATGACAAACTCACCCATCATGCCAGGCACGCCCAGCACTATGGTGATGATGAGATAAAGCAGTACGAACGCCGCTCCGCCATTCTGTCCGCAGGTGGTGGGGAAATGCCATATATTGCCCAGTCCCACGGCACTGCCCGCCGTGGCAAATATTATGCCGAGGCGTGTGGCAAAGGTCGTCTTATGTGCTTTATTCTGCATACGTTTCTAAAACATATCCTTTTGGGTACCCAAAACATATCCTTTTGGGGGGCATAAACATATCCTTTTAGGGGCTAAAAGATATCCTTTTCTAAACCACCAACTGTCAACTATCAACTGTCAACTAACATTAAAGTATTTCGTCGGCGTATTGGCAAAGATGAGTCCGCAGATGCTCTCACCAGGATTTATCATGTAGGTCTCGGTGAGGCTCAGCCCGTCCTTCTCCCCTACCCCGAGGATTTGGAATATCTGCTCCTTGGGTTTGTGGTCGGGACATGCGCCGTAGCCGAAGGCGAACCTGATACGTTTGTCGCCCCACTCCAACTGGTCGCTGAGGTGCTCGGCAAGTGCTTCGGCAAGGCGGTCGCAGAGGAGTTTCGCCATCATCGCCTTATATTCGTCATTGTCCTTGCGGTATTCCTCCTGCAGGGCTTTGAGTCCTATGCCGGCACTCACCACGAAGGGACAGATGAAGTCCACACCCTCCTTCATGATGTAGTCGGCAAGGCACATTGTCTCACCCTCCTCGTTGCGACTTCGCGGCATGTTTATTATGACCTTCTCAGTGAGAGCATTTTTTCCAGCCTCTCCCTCTCCTTGGGAGAGGGTCGGGGTGAGGTTTATTACTATATCATCATACTCATTGCTGTTGGCAGGCAGTATCTGTGCCTTGGCAAGCAGGGTGATGTTCTTGTCTATCACCTTGAGCATCTCGTGGGCGTCAGCCATCAGTTTCTGTGCCTCCTCGCCCTTGCGGTCTTCACCCTTCAGTCCCCATGCCTGGTAGAAGAAGTTCCAGTTGATGCGCTCCACGAGGTCGTCCACTCTCACATGGAGGTCGAAAGTGGTGTCGCCCTTCGGAATTGCCACCTCCCCTACCCTCTTCACGTGGCGACGCTGGCGTGCCTCCATGATACTCAGCTGGGGTTTCTTTGCTGCCTGTTCCTTGCGGTATGTCTCGCGCACTATGCGCTGTTGGTTCTTCTGTTCGGCTATATATTCCTCGCGGTCGTCAGCAAGCAGTCGGCGCAGTATGGTGGCATTGTCGGCAGCAGAGTGTGAGTGTATCACCACCCCACTGGGGTATTCGGGTGCCATCTTCACTGCAGTGTGCAGTGCCGAGGTCGTTGCTCCGCCCACGATGACGGGTGTCTTCATGCCACGACGCTCCAGTTCCTGCACCACCTTTATCATCTCGTCGAGCGAGGGGGTGATGAGTCCTGACAGTCCTATCACGTCGATGTTGTGCTTCTGTGCCGTATCCACGATGGTGTTGGTATCGACCATCACCCCGAGGTCCTCCACGTTGTAACCGTTGCACTGCGTCACTACGCACACAATGTTCTTGCCTATGTCATGCACATCGCCTTTGACGGTAGCCATGAGTACGGTGTTGTTGGAAGAAGGTTGTTCACCCTTATTCAAATTTTTCATATACGGCTCCAACACCGCCACCGCTTTCTTCATCACGCGAGCGGACTTCACCACTTGTGGCAAGAACATCTTGCCCTCACCAAAGAGTTTGCCCACCTGTTCCATTGCAGGCATGAGGTAGTTGTCTATCACGCCCAATGCCGAACCAGCCTCCTTATAAGCCTCCTCTGTATCAGCCTCTATATTGTCCGTCAGTCCCTTGAGCATAGCTTGGGAAATGCGGTCTTTTACACAAAGCCTTGCTTGGATAACCTGTAAACCCTTGCTTTCTTCCTTCTTTGCCCCTTCTGCTTCCTTTACCTTCTCCGCATATTCTATCAGCCTCTCAGCGGCTCCGCTATCAGTATTCAGAATGACATCCTCCACTACCTTTAGCATATCCTCTGGTATGCTGTCGTAGGCGGTGGTCATAGCGGGATTGACGATACTCATGTCAAGTCCTGCCTGCATAGCGTGATGAAGGAATACGCTGTGCATAGCCTGACGTATCTTGTTGTTGCCTCGGAAAGAGAAAGAGAGGTTGCTGATGCCACCACTCATGTGCACCTCAGGCATCTCCTGGTGTATGGTGCGACAAGCCTCTATAAAAGCTCTCGCATAGTCATCGTGCTCAGGCATACCTGTAGCCACAGCCAGCACGTTAGGGTCGAAGATAATGTCCTCTGTTGGAAAACCTATGCCCTCCAGCAGTTTGTAGGCTCTGCGTGCCACAGTTATCTTACGTTCGTAGGTGTCAGCCTGTCCTTCTTCATCAAAGAGCATCACCACCGTTGCTGCTCCCATAGAGTGGATATAGCGAGCCTTCTCGAGGAACTTCTCCTCGCCCTCTTTCAGCGATATGGAATTGACGATTGACTTGCCTTGCACGCATTGCAAACCAGCCTTGAATATCTCCCACTTTGAGGAGTCTATCATGATGGGTACACGGGCTATCTCAGGTTCTGACGCTATGAGGTTAAGGAAAGTTGTCATCGCCTCTACCCCATCGATGAGTCCGTCGTCCATACAGATGTCTATCACCTGTGCTCCGTTCTCTACCTGTTGGCGAGCCACAGAGAGAGCCGTTTCGTAGTCCTTCGCCTGAATCAGCTTCTTGAACTTTGCTGAACCAGCCACGTTGGTGCGTTCGCCAACGTTCACAAAAGACTCACCCCCGACCCCTCTCTGTGAGAGAGGGGAGTTATTTGCTTTTGCTGGTGGAACAGTAAGTTCCTCCAGTCCGCTCAGCCTCATAGGACGAACCACATTCTTCTCAGGAAGAGGACGAGGTTTATATGTTCCCTCTCCTTGGGAGAGGGTTAGGGTGAGTCCCTTTATATGCTCCGGAGTAGTGCCACAGCAACCACCATATATGTTTACCAGTCCAGCCTTAAACACTTCCTTTGCAACAGCAGAGAAAGTCTCAGGCGTCTCGTCATAGCCACCCATCACGTTTGGCAAACCAGCGTTAGGGTGAACGCTGACGGCGCACTCGGCTATGTCGGCGAGTCTCTTGAGCCAAGGCAACAATTGCTTAGCACCAAAACCGCAGTTGAGTCCTATAGACAGGAGGTTAGGATGGCAGAGCGAAGCATAGTATGCCTCAACGGTCTGACCTGAAAGCGTTCTGCCTGAAGCATCGCTCAGCGTTCCACTCACCATTATGGGGATGTCGATGCCCGTTGCCTCGCTGAGGTCTGTTATCGCCTTCAGCGCCGCCTTGGCGTTGAGCGTGTCGAAGATGGTCTCAACGAGCAGTATGTCGGCACCGCCGTCTATCAGTCCTCGCGCTTGCTCGTAGTAGGTATCA
>JAGCPC010000130.1 GCA_017642485.1 Prevotella sp.
AAGGTGGTGTATGTCACCCACAAGGAAACTTATCACTGCATCGCGCTTGGTATAATCCAATGGACCGAATATGTGCATACCTGGTATAGTCTGCATCTGTTCGAGGGCATAACGTGTCAATTCACGTTCATGAGCCTCTATCTTGTCCAGTCCTATGCCCTGCATGTATTCTATCGCCTTTGCCAGTCCGTGGGTAGCGATGTAGTCGGGCGTGCCTGCCTCAAACTTATACGGCAGGGCGGCGTAGGTTGTCTTCTCGAAAGTCACCGTACCTATCATGTCGCCACCGCCCTGGTAAGGTGGCATCTGCTCTAAGAATTTCTCTTTGCCATACAGCACGCCGATGCCTGTCGGACCATACATCTTATGACCGGAGAAAGCAAAGAAGTCGCAGTCTATGTCCTGCACGTCAATCTTCATGTGCGGTGCTGACTGTGCACCGTCTATCATACACGGCACGCCATGCTCGTGAGCTATGCGCACTATATCCTTAACAGGATTGACAGTACCCAACACATTACTCACATGAGTGACGCTGACGAGCTTCGTCCTGTCGGTGAAGAGCGCCTTGTATGCCTCTATGTCGAGTATGCCGTCATCGCTCATCGGTATCACCCGGACCACTATGCCCTTCTTGTCTGCCTGCAACTGCCAAGGCACTATGTTGGAGTGGTGCTCCATAGTGGAGATTATCACCTCGTCGCCTGGCTGCATAAACGCCTCCACGAAACTTGATGCTACGAGATTTATCGCCTCCGTGGTACCACGTGTAAAGACAATTTCGGAAGTCTTCTCCGCATTGATAAACTGTCGCACCGTTTCGCGCGCTCCCTCATGTAGGTCTGTCGCCTGCTGTGACAGGTAGTGCACACCACGATGCACATTGGCATTCACATTGAGGTACTCCTCCCTCATGGCATCAAGCACACAGAGCGGCTTCTGCGTAGTCGCTCCATTGTCGAGATATACCAGTGGGTACTTGTCGTATATCTTACGTTGTAGTATGGGAAAATCCTGACGGACTAATTCACAATTCATAATTCACAATTCATAATTACTATAGGTACTATAGTCACTATTGGTACTATAGGTACTATAGCCACTATCCACAAATCTTACACGTTCCGCAACGCTCCTCTTTGCTGAGTCGTTTGTCAATGATGATGTGCAGGCGGTCGCGGAATGCCTGCCAGTGCATTTCGTCTATCACCTGTGATATGAAGGCGTTCTTGAGCAAAGTCTTTGCCACTTCCTTCGGTATGCCACGCTGCTGCATATAGAAGAGGGCAGCATCGTCCATCACACCCACCGTAGAACCGTGTGCACACTTCACGTCATCGGCGTATATCTCCAGCATCGGTTGGGTGTACATACGCGCCTCGTCGCTTGCCACCATGTTGTTGTTTGTCTCCTGCGAGTAGGTCTGTTGCGCACCTTCACGCACCAGTATCCTTCCTGCGAAAGCACCCACCGCCTTGTCATCCAGCACGTACTTATACAGTTCGTTACTCTGGCACTGCTCCACCTGGTGATCTATGAGGGTGTTGTTATCTACATGTTGCTCACGGTCTGCTATCACTGCACCGTTGAGCGTCACCTCTGCGCCCTTGCCCTGCAGCGCCACGTCGATGCCATTGCGGGTTATACCGTTGGATATGGTGAGGTTATTATGACGCACCACAGCATCGCGCCCTGCCTTTACGTACATATTGCTGAAGCGTCGGCACAGCTGCGATGTCTCTTCCAATTCGTAGAGGTCGAGGTGCGCACCATCCTTGCATATCACCTCCACCACCTGTGATGTGAGATATTGTTTGTCGCCCTTTGCATGGTCAACAAAGAATATCGTCGCTTCACTCATCTCCTCCATCACTATGAGCACGCGGCGCACCACTATGGTGTCCTGCTCGCCACTCAGCGTGTTCTCTATGCGTATGGGCGCTTCCGCCTTCTTTCCCTTCGGCACATAGATGACGATGGCATCATGCGCCAAGGCAGTATTAAGTGCTGTCAGCGCATCGTCTCTGTCTGCTGCTTTGTTATAATAGGGCGTGATGTCTATCGGTGCCTCTTTGGCAGGATATACATACTGCACACCCTTTATGGTGTATGGCGCCAGACTCAGTCCGTAGTTTAGTGCAAACGCCTCGGCCACATCGGTATAGCGGTATCGCTCCACCTTTCTGGTAGGGAAACCCTTTTTGGCAAACACAGCCATAGCCTCCTCGCGCTCATTGTTCAGCGCTTGGCACGACTGCCTCTCCAGCAGGGGCTTCACCTCGTTATATAGTTCGATGTATTGGTTCAACTTCTCTTTCTTTTATAGTTACTATAGATACTATAGTCACTATAGGTACTATAGATTACTATTCGTTATAAACTCAAAGCCTTCTTTTTCTATCTTCACAGCAAGATCGGCATCGCCCGTCATTACTATCTTGCCATCGATGAGCACATGCACCACGTCAGGTTTGATGTAGTCGAGCAGACGCTGATAGTGGGTAATCACCATTGCCGATGTCTTCTCAGTGCGCAGTTTGTTGAAACCTGTTGCCACTATGCGCAGAGCATCCACGTCAAGACCCGAGTCTGTCTCGTCGAGTATGCAGAAGGTAGGCTCCAACATTGCCATCTGGAATATCTCGTTCCTTTTCTTCTCGCCACCCGAGAATCCCTCGTTTACGGAGCGCTTCATCAGCTTCTGGTCTATCTCCACCAGTTGGCGCTTCTCCTTCATCAGTTTGATGAAGTCACCCGCCTTCAGCGGTTCCATGCCCTGTGCCTTACGGCGAGCATTGACAGCCGCCTTCATAAAGTTGGTCATCGATACTCCAGGTATCTCCACCGGCGCCTGAAATGACATGAATATGCCGGCGTTGGCACGTTCGTCGGCACTCATCTCGAGCAGGTTCTTGCCGTCGAATATCATCTCGCCTTCTGTCACCTCGTAGCGTGGATTGCCCACGATGACGTTGCTCAGCGTTGACTTTCCTGCACCGTTGGTTCCCATCAGTGCATGTATCTCGCCATCCCTGATGGTGAGGTCAACGCCCTTCAGTATTTCCTTGTCGCCAGCCTTGGCGTGTAAGTTTTTTATTTCAAGCATCTTGTTTGATTTTTTTTTCTAGTCTTTCTAGTTTTACTAGTTTCTCTAGGTTATCTAGTATTTCTAGGTTATCCTACCGACCCCTCCAAACTTACGCTGAGGAGCTTCTGTGCCTCCACGGCAAACTCCATCGGTAGTTTCTGCAGCACCTCTTTGGCGTACCCGTTGACTATCAGTCCCACGGCATCTTCCGTTGATATGCCTCGCTGGTTGCAGTATAACAGTTGTTCCTCGCTTATCTTAGAGGTTGTTGCCTCGTGCTCCACCACCGCGGTATTATTGTGAATGTCCATATACGGGAAGGTGTGTGCACCGCATTGGCTTCCCAAAAGCAGTGAGTCGCACGATGAGTAGTTACGTGCCCCGTCAGCCCTTGATGTAGCCCTTACCAAACCTCGATATGAGTTCTGCGAATGTCCTGCCGAGATACCTTTTGATATAATGGTCGATTTGGTGTTCTTGCCCATGTGTATCATCTTGGTTCCCGTGTCAGCTTGCTGGTAGTTGTTGGTCACCGCCACGCTATAGAACTCAGCCACTGAGTTGTCGCCACGCAGTACGCATGAGGGGTATTTCCATGTCACTGCCGAACCCGTCTCCACCTGTGTCCACGATAGTTTTGACGACTCACCTCTCAGGTCGCCGCGTTTTGTTACGAGGTTCAGCACGCCTCCCCTGCCCTTCTCATCGCCTGGGTACCAGTTTTGTACCGTAGAGTACTTCACCTCTGCCCTGTCCTTTACTACTATCTCCACTATGGCGGCATGCAGCTGGTTCTCATCGCGCATAGGGGCAGTACAGCCCTCGAGGTATGACACGTACGAGTCGTCATCGGCTATTATCAGTGTCCTCTCAAACTGTCCCGTGCCTGCTGCGTTTATGCGGAAGTATGATGACAGTTCCATAGGGCAGCGCACCCCCTTTGGTATATACACAAACGAACCGTCGGAGAAAACTGCCGAGTTCAGTGCAGCGAAGAAGTTGTCGCGGTATGGTACCACACTGCCTAAGTATTCCTTTATCAGGTCGGGATGCTCCTTTATCGCCTCACCTATCGACATGAATATGATACCCAGCTCCTTCAGTTTGTCCTTATAGGTCGTCTTCACACTGACGGAGTCCATTATGGCATCTACTGCCACACCGCTCAGTGCCAGTCGTTCCTCAAGTGGTATGCCCAACTTATCGAATGTCTTCTCCAGTTCGGGGTCTATCTCTCCGTCTTCCGTCAGGTTAGGGTTTTTCTTCTTCGCCATCGGGTCGGCATAGTACGATATCGCCTGATAGTCAATGGGTGGCAGGGTGAGATGTCCCCAGTCGGGCTGCGTCATCGTCTGCCAGTGGCGGAATGCCTTGAGGCGAAACTCCAACATCCAGTCTGGCTCACCTTTCTTTTCCGAGATGAGCCTTACCACGTCTTCTGTCAGTCCTACAGGTATTATGTCAGTATGCACGTCGGTGGTGAAGCCGTATTCGTATTTCTGCTCCGCCACCTGGCGCACAAATTCGTTCTTTTCTGCCATTTACTTCGTTTCTTCTGTCTGAGAGCCTTTATTTTCGGGAACGTCTTCCTCAAACTGAAGTTCCTCGGAATATGAGTAGTTGTATCTGTTGTACCTGTGTTCAGCTACCTTCACAAAATTAAAGTCCGCAAGATATGCTCCTGTTCTATAATCTCTGAACTCGCCACGGAACCGTGTGTTCGTAAGATCATAGTTCGAGATACGCACTCTCGTTCCATCCTCATAATCCATGTATATAACACCAAAATCGACCGAAAAATCGAAACGACATGAAGTATAGCGTCCATATCTGTCATAGTCGAACTCTATACCAGAACCATTCGAGAAGCGATAAGGATCTTTGTAGAACTCAATATCCACATACTGGTAGTTGTTATAGTTTGACCAACGCCATGAATAGTTCTGCGAAACCTCACCCTCCCATATGCCGTCAAGGGTTTTTGCTATATCATCATCATTGCACGATGTCAGCGTGAGTGTAAGCATCGCCACAAGGGCAACCGCCATAAAGTTGTAAAATTTCTTCATTATTTTATCTTGTTTTTATTGTTGTTGGCGAACGTGGGATTCTGCGAATCCGACTGCAAAGGTACTCTTTATTTTTGGTAAAAACAAGTTTTTCAGAGCAAAAAACATAGCTTCCCAAAAACAAATGCTAAGCAACTATCAAAAATTAACCGGTTAATTTTGCAAATTTACTAGTTAATTTCGCAAATTTACTAGTTAATTTTTAGCTGAAGGATAGCTACTATGATGCCATAGCTTAGCAAGAACTGTTAAAAACCTATCCTCTAAGAGCAGAAAAGTTTGCCTAAGTCAACTTTTTATTGTATCTTTGTAGTCAAATATGAAGATAGGCAACATAGACTTAGGCAGTCGTCCGCTCTTCCTCGCTCCTATGGAGGATGTGACCGACATCGGGTTTCGTAAACTCTGCAAGCGTTACGGAGCAGCGATGGTATATACCGAGTTTGTGGCGGCAGAGGCACTCGTGCGCTCCATCAAGGCTACGGTGCGCAAACTCACCATCAGCGATGACGAGCGTCCCGTGGGCATACAGATATACGGTCGCACCACCGATGCCGTGGTGGAGGCAGCACGCATAGTGGAGGCAGAGGCACACCCCGATGTCATAGACCTCAACTTCGGCTGTCCTGTCAAGAAGGTAGCAGGCAAGGGAGCAGGTGCTGGTATGCTTCAGAACATACCCCTCATGCTCGAGATGACCGAGGCTGTGGTAAAGGCTGTCAACACCCCCGTCACCGTCAAGACACGCTTGGGATGGAATAGTGACAACTACGTCTTTGGCAACAAACTATCAACACTCTCCTCCCCTGCAGGGGGAGGCTGGGAGGGGGCAGACCTTGCCTGTCGCCTCCAATCCTGCGGCATTCAGGCACTCACCATTCATGGCAGGACGCGTGCACAGATGTACACTGGCGAAGCCGACTGGACACTCATCAAGGCTGTCAAGGACAACCCCGACATCCATATACCTATCATAGGCAACGGCGACATCAAGTCACTCGACGATGCTGACCATGCTTTCGACACATACGGCGTAGATGCCGTGATGATAGGCAGAGCCACCTTCGGACAACCCTGGATATTCTCCCGTGAGGCAACAGAAACGATGACCGTCGCCGATAAAATCGACATTTTATTGGAGTTGCTACATATCAATATCGACTACATAGGCGACGAACTGAAGGCTATCCTCCATACCCGTCGTCACCTCGCCGCCTCACCTATCTTCAAAGGA
>JAGCPC010000023.1 GCA_017642485.1 Prevotella sp.
ACTGTACCAGAGTTGTCGAACGAAGGAACCAGGCATACGCAGTTCCATGCACCGATGCCGTCGTAGCTCTGTCCGAAGTAGTCGGCATAGCCATACCACGTACCCACCATGGTGCGCACGTTAGAGATGGCATTGGCTGCACCCTGACCATCCTCGGCTGCCAGTGCGAAGATTACCTCAGGACTCTTGACATTATCCATAGAGTAGAGGTTGCGGTAGTTATCATCGATGGCGTAGTTGCCATAGGTGCCATTGATAATCTCCTTGGAGAGACTCTCGCACTCATCGTAGCGGCTCTCGCCAATGAATACCTCGGCATTGAGCAGCAGACGAGCCTTGAGCAGACGGTTCATGGCCTGGTTGGCTCGGTTAACCATAGAGTGGTTTGCATCGTCCTTGGCCAGAGCGCTAACTGTCTCGTCGAGTTCGGTGGCAATGAAGTTGTATATCTTCTTGCATGATGTGTCCCAATCAGGATCGGCTGTGCCAGGAACCTCGCTGCTGGCAGAGGTGTTAAGAGGCAGTGCGCCACCCCAAAGTTCGAAGATACAGTAGTAGTTCCATGCTCGGATAGTACGTACTTCGGCTACATATTGAGCCAGCTGAGCATCGGTCATACCAAGGCTCGAGGCACTTAGTCCCTCAAGGTCGCTAAGTAGCAGATTTGACAGTCCGATGGCTGTCCAAGCACCGTTCCATGCATTGTTGATGATGGTCGACTCCGAAGTCCAGTTGTGCCAAGAGAGCACGGTCTTCATGGCCTCGTCCCATCCCCATAGTCCGCCATTCCATACACGCCATGTAATCTGGTCGGAGGGGTATTCTGAAAGGTGAAAGAAATTCTCACCAGCCAAAGTCTGTGAGGTCTGTCCGTAGATGGCAGCCACAGCGCCTTTTACACTGGCTTCGTTCTGATAATATACACCGGCGTCGATACGGTCGTATACCTTCTCGTCGAGATCGGTACAAGCCGAAAGCCCTAGTCCCAGTGCCATCGCAATGATGCTATATTTGATTGTTCTCATATCTCTTAATTCTAAATTCTTAAATCTTAATTAGTGAAAGCGCAGTGTTACACCCAGACTAACCTGTGTGGCCTGTGGATAGGCACTGTTAGAGTCGATACCTGGAGTGATGCCTGTAGAGGTAACGATTGATGGATCGTTGCCCTCGTAGCCTGTGAGTGTGAATACATTCTTGGCTGTGAGGTAAACACGCAGACTCTCAACCAGCTGACGGTTCCTAGGAGTATAGGTATAACCCAAAGTCACGTTGTCGAGCTTAAAGTAGTCGCCCTTTTCGAGGAAGTAGCTAGAGATGATGCCACCGCTTGACTCTACATCAGCATATTTGGTATAGGCAGTGCTCAGTACATTATCGGTACCAGCGCCTTTGAGGCCCATGCCATACTTACGCATGTTGAAGATCTCGTAGCCAAGGGCACTGCGGAAGAGCATGCTCAGATCCCAGTTCTTGTAGCTGATAGAGTTGCTCCACGACAGGAAGTGCTTAGGTGCGCCGTTGCCGATGGTACGCTTGTAAGAAGGATCAGCCTGTGCAGCAGGAACCTTGTTGCCATCGTTGTCGTAGATGAGCAACAGACCGTTCTCGTCGATGCCAGCATGCTCATAGCCATAGAACTGACCTATCTTTCCACCCTCCTCGACACGGAAGAAGTACTCGCTGGTGCCAGGTCCTGGCTTCTGATACAGGTCGAGGTATGCCATCTGATATGCATCGCTAGATAGTTTGGTGAGTTTGGTATCACCCATGCTCCAGTTGATGCCTGTGGTCCACTTCAGGGCCTTCTTGGATATCACGTCATAATCGAGAGCAACCTCTATGCCGGTATTCTTTGTAGTACCTACATTAACCAGAATGGTATTGTAGATGAATGGAGGCTGTGGGGCTGTGTAGTTGTAGAGCAGATCCTGTGAGCGACGGTCGAAGTACTCGACACTACCACGCAGACGGCTGTTAAGAGCTACGAAGTCCAGACCTACGTTGAATGCGGTAGATTTCTCCCAAGCCAGGTCGGGATTGGCGTTGAGTGATGGTGCATAACCGTTAATCCACTGATTGTCAATCAAGTAAGCACCACGGGTGCTGTATGTTGCGATGCTCTGATAAGCATTGAAGTCTGAACGACCAGTAACACCATAGCTTACGCGTGGCTTCAAGCTCTGGAATGTCTGTGCCAGGCTCTGGGCAAATGGAGTGTTGATGATTTCCCATGCCAGTGATGCTGAGGGGAAGTTACCCCACTTGCTGTTAGCACCAAACTTAGTGCTACCCTCACGGCGCATAGAGGCCGAAGCGTAGATGATATCATTGAAGTTGTAATTCAATCGGCCGAAGAAACCAATCAGAGTAGATTCTGAAGATCCTGCCCATAGGTTTGCCTTACCATCGCGCAGGTAGCTACCGCTGCCAATGCCATGATACGAGAGTGCATCGTAGACAAAGCCCATATTCTCGTTGCCGCTCTGTTCCCACTTGCTGCGCTCCCACGAGTAACCCAGCACAGCCTTGAGCTGGTGCTGATTGAGAGTCATGGTGTAGTTGATGAGGTACTCCAGACGATTGGTCCACCACTTCTGATAGTTGATGCGGGCACGACCGTCGTAACCATTCCAGAACGATTCGCTCGAAGTAGATGGTGTGTAGAAATTGTCCTTAAGATCATTGTACTGCAGAGCGTAGCTAAGCGATGTGTTAAGATTGTGCTGCTCGAGCTGCAGGATATTCAGTTTAATGTCGGCATTACCAAGCAGATAGATGCGATCGCCTTGGCTCACGTTTTCCTTAAGATCGTTTACAGGATTGTGAATGTCTGTAGGAGAGTTAGGCTGGTAGTAGCTTCCATCAGGATTCTTGACGGGGATTGTAGGATTCATTGTGAGAGCTGTGTCAAACAGTCCGTCGTTGCCCCATTTCTCGTGTACCTTACGGGCAGAAAGTGATGAGTTGAACTGCAGACGGTTGTTGAGTGCGCGTTGCTCGCCAACGAAACGTGCTCCGTATTCCTCGCGACCAGAAAC
>JAGCPC010000131.1 GCA_017642485.1 Prevotella sp.
AACTAAACTCGATAGTGTTCCGAGTATCTTCCGTCGATAAAGCGTATCAGTCCCATCGACCCCATGTCCCATGTTATGGCGTGCGGGCTATGCAGTGCCCTGTCCCATAGTGGTGCTGCCGTTTCGCCTATGTCATTGACTATCACCGTCTCCCTGCCGTGCAGGTGGTGCATGGTGGTGACGGTCTCGGGCTGTGTGCCCATCGCCATCGTTGCAGCACGTAGTTCCTCGGGGGTAAAGGCGCCTACCATGGCGATGTGTCGCTGACGGTCATGGTTACATATACGGTATATCAGCCGTGCCCTCCGCTCATGTATTGCGTCATAGGCGTAGTAGGGCAGTGATTCCATTATCACGTCCTTCAGGTACTCATAGTCCGTCTTCGACTGTATGCCGAAACCTCTTCCCTGCCACCATCGCGCTATGTTTTCTCTTACACCCAACTAACTTTTAACTACCTTTTACACGAATTCCCCTAATATTAAATCTAATTAGTATAATTCGTTTCTGTTTCTACAGTCCGTGGTTCAAGTATTTACATTAAACTGTGAATTGTGAATTGTGAATTATCAATTCGGATATTGTATCCTCGTATGGTACATCGTCTTCAGACGTTCTATCAACACACGTTTTGCTGTGGCGATATCGCGGAAGGTGATAGGACAGTCATGGAAGTACCCATCTGCCACCTGCGAGTCGATGATCTTGTTGACAAGTGATGAGATAGTCTCCTCGGTATATTCACTCAGCGAACGCGATGCAGCCTCTACGGCATCTGCCATCATCAGTATCGCCTGTTCCAGTGAGAAGGGGTTAGGACCTGGATAGCGGAATGGCGTATCGTCGATCTCCTCATCGGGGTGAGCATTCTTGTATGTGTTATAGAAGTACTTTGCCAGTCCCTTGCCGTGGTGCGTCTGTATAAACACCCGTATCACGTCGGGTATATCGTTCTTCTCGGCTATCTTGAGTCCCTCCGTCACGTGACCTATTATTATACGTGCGCTATCCTGCGGCTGCAGACGCGTGTGGGGGTTGATGCCCGACTGGTTCTCGGTGAAAAATACAGGGTGCTTCATCTTGCCTATATCGTGGTACAGTGCACCAGTACGCACCAGCAGACTCTTCGCACCTACCTCCGAGGCGATAGCGGCGGCGAGGTTGCCCACCATGATAGAGTGCTGGAAGGTGCCTGGCGCCACCTCCGACAGTTTGCGGAGCAGTGAGCGGTTGGTGTCCGACAACTCAAAGAGCGTCACGCTGGATATGAAGCCAAACGTCCTCTCCACAAGAAACATCAGCGGGTAGGTCAGCAACAGCAGCACGCCGTTGGCAGCAAAGCATAGGTACCCGTGCTTCAGGCTCTCAAAGGCTATCTCCTTATTGTCCAGGTACTTCACTATGGTAAATGCCACTATGTACGTAGCCAATATCATCAGTGCCGAGGTGAATATCTGCGAACGTTTCGACAGTTCCTTCAGGGCACATATCGCCACAAATCCTGTCAGCGTCTGCACCGTGATAAACTCAAACTTCTCGCTCACCATCGACGCACATATCAGCACTATGATGCTGTGTATCATAAATGCCGTGCGCGAGTCCAGGAATACCCTGATAAACATCGGCACCAGGCACAGCGGCAGCACGTACACCGCCTGAGGTGCGAAGCGCATTATCATCGCACAGATGATGGGGAATATTATCGTCAGCGAAAAAGCCATAGCCAACGAACGGGGTTTGGCGAGGTAGTCCTTCCTGAACATCTGCAGATACACCATCAGTATCACCATCAGCGCCATCACGTATATGAGCTGTATGATGTTTGTCAGGTACATCGTGCTCATCGACTGCTCCGTCCTCGACGTCACGAAGTCGTTATAGCTGTCTATGATACGTGCCCTCTCCTCCGTCACTATGTCACCGCGGTTTATTATCTCCTGTCCCTGCTTCAGCACTCCCGAGTTGGTAGGTATCGTGGCGAGGATATCCTGTTTGGACTGCTCGCTGCGCATCTCGTCATACTTTATGTTGGGGTGCAGGTACTCATTGATGTTCATCTGCAGCAGCAGCGTGCGCACATCATCCAGGCGGCTGTCGCTGAATAGCGTCTCGTAGGCACTCTTCGTAGAGTAGAGGTCACGTACCGAACAACGCTCACCCTCCTTCTTCGTCACCAGCATTATCACCGTCATGCTGTCCTGGTCCAGCATCTGCGAGTAGTCCATCTGGGGCATTATGCCCGTAGCATATATCTTCTCCATCTCGGCAGCGATACTCTGCATCGTATATGCCGATACTTCCTTCGTACCCTCGCCGTACTTGTCCAGAAAGGCCTTCACCTGTCGCGGTCCTATAGCATCGTCGTAGTTGTAGTATGGTATAAACTCCTCCTTCAGCGCCTCATGCTGCTCCTGCTCCACCAGTTTCGGGTCTTTCTTTATCAGTATCTCACCAGGCGATATCAGCTGTGCACTCATCCACGGCTCACCCAGCGTATATGCCATGCGTGGCTTCTCCGTATTAGGCATCGCCAGCACTATCATCACGGCGGCAATCACTGTCACCCCGAGGGTGTAGAAGAATCTCTTCACCTTCGACGTCGTCGTGATTTTTACATTTTCCATTGCCATAGGCTCATTCCTTTTTTATTTTTCGTTGCAAAGTTATAAAAAAAATAATAAAGCCACCAATTTTCAACTATTTTTTGTAACTTTGGATAAGTTATTGTCACTCGGCAAAGCAAAAAACAAATAAATTTATTTTGTCATTTGCGCTCGTTTTAGTAACTTTGCACCTACAAAAAAAAGGAACAACATACAATGCGCATAGATATCATTACGGTTCTGCCTGAATTGATAGAACCCTTTACAAAAGAAAGCATTCTGGGCCGAGCTCAGAAAAAAG
>JAGCPC010000132.1 GCA_017642485.1 Prevotella sp.
AGTATAATGTATAAAGTATAAAGTATAAAGTTTTTTCAAATTTCTTAATTCATAATTATTAATTCTTGGATTTTTTTGTAACTTTGCACGAACTATTATTTATCACCTATACACTATGCTCTATACTAAATGGGTTGCCTGCTGGGGCAATGCGACATCGATAACAGACCGTAAGGAGGCTGTTTATGCCAAAGACATCACTTTACGCTATCCTATTTTTATGCCTTTCTCGGGCAGTAAACTGCGTCTGCGCTTTTCGAACCTCACAGGTACTGAACCAGTAAACCTATCGAAGATAGTGATTGCCACTGCTGATGGCAGGAAAATACCGATGAAATCGCAGATTATCGAACCTGGCAGGGAGGTGACTACGGAAGAGGTAGCATGTGAAGTAAATGCTGGCGAAACAATAGAGGTGAGCATATACCTTGCCGATTGCACTCAGATGAATGCCGGCACACTGATTACCGGACCGCTGTCTAAGGGCAAGTATGCTTATGGTGACTTTGCAGAGGCTGACACACTGCCACTTGACCTTACCCGCAATACCAATTGGTTTTATTTTCTCAACACAATAGATATCCTGACAGAGGAGAAGAACCACGCCCTTGTATGTTATGGTGACTCGATAACGGCGCAGAGCTGGCCTGACTACCTTGCACAGAGAGCATGGAGGGATGGTTATCATGATGTTTCCATAATACGTCGTGCCGTCAGTGGCACTCGTATTCTCAGGCAGTATGACTGCATAACGTATCAGGCATACGGACTGAAGGGTGCTACACGCTTTCCTATTGAGATGGATGTGGCTGGTATGTCGGCAGTCATCATCCAGCATGGCATCAACGATATCATACACCCCGTAGGCACTGATGTCAACCCCTTCCGCCCATGGAGCGATATGCCCACAGTGGAGCAATTGGAGAAAGGAGTGGAGGAGATATACATCGACTATATACGCCAGCATGCTGACCTCGCAAATATAAAGGTATATAGTGGCACATTGCTCCCTATATACGGTTGGCGCACATATAATGAGATGCGTGAGGAGATGCGTGTAGCATTCAATGAGTGGCTCAGGACGTCTAAACTGTTTGATGGCTGCGTAGATTTCGACAGGGCCGTGCGTGATACGAAAAACCCTGAGCGCTTTGCCCAGGGTTATGATTCGGGTGATCATCTGCATCCATCGGAAACAGCTTACGAGGCGATGGCGATGGAGGTGCCGTCATCACTCTTCAGCATCGCCGCTGTATAAACTGCTACCGTCTTCGTCATTGCCATCGTCTTCGCGCTGGCGTTTGCTTTTCTTGGCGTTGTTCTTGCCAAAAGCCCACGTAACGGTGAAGTTGAATTTCCTTGAATGACGCCAGTTCTCGCTATATTGATAGAAGGTGTCACTCTCTGTCTCGGACTTGTTGCGCTTGGAGTCAAGCAGGTCGCGACAGTTGAGAGCGAGTATCAGTTTCTTATTGAAGAAACTCTTGCGCACTCCTATGTCCATACTGTATGACGGACGGCGCGAACCCTGTGTTATCAATCGCTTTGACCTATATCTGCCCTTCAACTGTATGGTAAAGTTGTGAGGCAGGGTAAAGTTTGCCTGCATACGTGCATTCCATGAGAAACGGCTCTCGCTGTCACCGCTGACAGTTATGTCTTTTCCCATCAGGGGATCAATGAGGGTGTAGTTGAAGGCATCGAGCTTGTAATAGAAGGCACTGGCGGAGGTGGTGAGTTCGAGCCAGCGTGCGAATTTGTTCTTCAGCGTCATCTCCAGTCCGGAGTTGATACTCTCCGAGAGATTCATATTGGTCTGAAAGGTTCGCTCATCACCGTCTATCATGTACTTAACCCTCTGTATCACGTCGGTAGTGGGACGATAGTATGCAGAGAGCAACAATGAGTGGTTGTCCCACGTCTTGAGATAGTTGAGTTGGTAGGAGAAACTGTATTCTGGAGTCAACTCGGGGTTGCCAAATGATACGCTCGATGCATTCCTCGTATCCATGAAGGGATTAAGCTGACCGCCCCACGGCCTTTTCAGACGCCTTGTCACATTGACCTGGAGTTGGTCTTTGGGTGTCAACTGGTAGGAGAGGAACAGTGAGGGGAACAACTGAAAGAAATCTTTGTTGAATCCTGTGCAGTTTTCATAATAGTCGTACGACTTGGTGTCAACATTCCAGTATTCTCCGCGCAAACCTGCCATGATACCGAACCTCCCTAACTTAAAGGTCATGTTGGCATAAAGGGCATGGGTGTCCATGTTATAGAGGAAACGATTGTAGTAGGCTATATCCTCTACCATTCCCTCACCATCGTAATTGTCGCTTCGCCATGCTTCCTGCGGAGTGTTTTCCCTATTGAACTTTGCATTATATCCTGCCTGCAGTGAAACTTTCTCGGAGAAATGATTCTCATAGTCGAGTTTTAGTTCCGTCATGCGGTTGCGGATAGTTTGTGGGCGAAGTTGAAAACTTTCCTGCACTCTCCTGTCGTCGTCAAGGAAGACGGTGCGGTCCTGATATCGGTTGTTGCTCCTATTGTGCCATGTGCTGTGGCTGAGGCTGAAATCAATGAAATGGCGATCAGCGAAGTTATGCTTATAGCCAAACTCAATGTTTGCCATATTCATATTGGACCTGCCAGTGGTATGACGTGTCAGGATTTTTGTTTCTTCTGTCTGTGTGAGGTTGCCATCAATGTAGTTTCCATAGTGGTAGGGCGTGGTAGAAGAACTATTGCCCCCTCCGTGCATAAACATACCGGAGAGTGACAGGTCATCATTCTTTGTCGCATGCAGCGTTATACCTGCCCGCATGAAGATGTTGTTACCACGGTTATTGGATACAGATGTGGAGTTTTGATAGCTTGTGGGAATGCCGTCAGCACCAGCATAGAAGGTCTGCTCGGTATGTGAGCCGCTCTCGTCCTCACGATGGCGGTAGCCTATGCTGGCATAGGTGTCAATCAGTTTGGAACTGGTGTTGATGTTAAAGCCGGCGTTGGCTCCACCAGCAGTATTGGCTCCTGCCTGCGCCGAACCGTAGTACCCCCTCTTGCGGTCGCGCTTCAATATTATGTTGATAATGCCTGCACTACCCTCTGCTGAGAACTTTGCCGATGGATTGTCTATCACCTCTATGCGGTCGATACTCTCTGCTGGTATCTGTTGTAATATGGTGCCACGATTATCACTGGTGAGTCCACTTGCCCTTCCGTTAATCCATACCTCTACGCTGGTGCTTCCGCGCAAAGATATGTTTCCGTCGTTATCTACTTCTACAGAGGGTATGTTTTCCAGTGCATCAGATGCCGTTCCTCCGATATTCGAGATATCATTGGATACGTCATACGTCTTGCGGTCAACCTCCAGTTTTACGGATGACTTCTGTCCTGTCACTGTCACTTCACTGAGCATCATGATGGAGTCAACGAGTGACTTCCCCTGTGTTCTCTTGCGTGGTGCCTTACCTTGCGCCATTACTTGTCCCGTAAGGGCAAAAGTAAAAAGTAATAAGTATGAAGTAATAAGTACTTTCCTCACTGTCTTCTATCTTAATTATTCAACTTCCAATTACCTATGTGTCATTATACACATGACCCTTGAAATATAGAAAAGTAAAAAAGGCTCGCAACTTTTTTGTTGCGGGCCCTTTTTATGTAGCGGGAGGGGGTCACGATCCCTCGACCTCCGGATTATGAATCCGACGCTCTAACCAGCTGAGCTATCCCGCCAACATTTTTTGCGGGTGCAAAGTTACAAAAAATAGTTCACAGTTCACAATTCACAGTTCATAGTTTACTGTTCTTTAAATTTTTTTAACTTTAACAACTAACTGTGAACTGAGAATTGTGAACTGCCAATAGCGCTTTGCATCCAGCGAGGCAGTCACGCCATGTGGCTTCAAAGTCGCCAGTGTACCATGGGTCGGCAACCGATTCGCTTTGACGTCCCTCTACATAGTCGAGCAACAGATGAATCTTTCCTTCGGGGTCACCACCACACATACGCTCCATATTACGTATGTTGTACTGGTCCATGCCTATCAATAGGTCATAGTGTTGATAGTCAGCCCTTGTCAACTGGCGTGCATGGTGCCCTTCGCATCCTATGCCGTGCTCAGCCAGTTTGCGTCGAGCAGGCGGATAGACGGGATTGCCCAGTTCCTCTGTAGAGGTAGCAGCTGATGCTATCTCGTACTCTCCGCTGAGGTGGGCCTCATCCACCAGGTGCTTCATTATATATTCTGCCATGGGGCTGCGACATATATTGCCATGACAGACGAATAGTATCTTCATAAAACTATGAATTATGAATTGTGAATTATGAACTGTGAATTGTGAATTGTGAACTGTCTTACAGTCTCCTGAGTAGTTCAATGGTCACTCGCCAGATATCATCGCAAGTGTCAAGGTCCACACGCTCATGGGTGCTGTGGGGCTCGAGTATGCGAGGACCTATGCTGACAATGTGCAATCCTGGAAAGGTGCGTACGAGGTAGCCTGCTTCAAGCACGAAGTGCATGGAGACTGGACGGGGGGTGATATTAAGAACGTCCTTGAACACCTGGGTCGTGATGTCAAGCAACGTCGTGTCGGTCTCCGTCCATGCTGGTGACTCCATAACCTTATCAACGGTGGCACCAGAGAGGAGGTATATTTTTTCTATCTCGGAGGCTATGCGTCGCATCTCGGAATCGATGAAACTGCGGGTGTGTATTTCTAAGTTGAAAGTTGAAAGTTGAGAGTTGAAAGTTACCTTACCTATATTATTAGAGGTGAGGGGCAGACTGTCGTCAGTAGGTGACGGTTGCAGCACTCCCACGGGTATGGCATTGATAGAGGCGAGGAGCACCTGTGTGGTCTCTTCATTCATTATACTGCCGTGCCATACCGAGGGCGTGGCACGTATCACGATATCTGGGTCGGTAGTGGCATACTGCGTCAGCAGGGCATGGTTGCACTGTGCCACAAGAGTGAGGAAGCGTGAAGTATCATCACGTGGTATCACTATCTTTGCTTCCGACGCAGATGGTATGGAGGCAGCAGCCTGTCCACCGCTGAAGTTGACGATATATAGTTTGATATTGCACTGACGTATGGCAACGATAAGCAGATTGGCAAGCACCTTGATGGCATTTGCCCTACCCTTGCCAATGTCCACCCCACTATGTCCGCCTTTACCACCTGTCACCTCTATGCTATACGCCACGTAGTCGGAGGGCATCTGTATTTTAGCAACGGGGAGAGATGCCTGCTGTATTATGGCACCTGCAGAGGCTACGGTAATCTCGTCGTATGCCTCTGAGTCGAGATTTATGACACGTCGGCCACTGATAAAGTCGGGTGACAATCCTTGTGCTCCACTCATACCGTCCTCCTCGTTGGTGGTGACAAGCACCTCAAGATGTGGGTGAGACAGCGAAGTATCGGCGAGTATGGCGAGAGCCATGGAGAGTCCTATGCCGTTGTCAGCACCGAGTGAAGTGCCATCGGCCTTCATCCATAGGTGTCCGCCTTCATTATATGTGACAGCCTCTATGGGGTCGGTAAGCGGATTGAAGTCCTTGTCGGGGTCTGCAACACACACCATATCCATATGGCAGAGTATCACCACCGCCTCGTGGTCTTCATATCCTGGGGATGCTGGTTTCTCTATCACCACATTGTGATGCACATCGCGACGGTAAGTGAGGTGATGCTCCTCGGCAAAGCGACACAGGTAGTCTGCTATGCGCTCCTCATGGTGAGAGGGACGCGGTATATTAAGTATCTGTTGGAATATGGACTGATAAGTAGTCATCGTGCTCAATATTTTGATATAAAACGATGCAAAAGTACTAATTTAAATTCTAATTTGATGAAAAAAGTATATTTTTTTTTGTGTTTTATAAAAAAGTAGTACCTTTGCATCAGCGTCGCATTTACTGTGAGCGATGCGGAAAGGAGTCGTATTATGGCAGTGACTAATGAAATAAGAAACAGATGGTTTACCCGAAGGGCGTTGCCATTCTGGTGTATTATAGTGATTGACTGCATCATAGTATTTGTTGCAGGTATGGTGGCGACGTATGCCGTATCAGGCGGACTGAGTCTGTCGAAACATTTCTGGAACCATGCGAGGACGTGGGCTCTCGCCGTACCATTTTTCATGGTTGGCATGCGCATATTCCATACCTATAGCGGTGTGATACGCTATACCACGACGGTGGACTTCATAAAGGTGATGAACGCTGTCTTTCTGGGAGGACTTATGATATCCATCATTCACCTGGTGGCTCCCGATAGCAGTGTCGTGGGTAGCCTGCGCTGGCTTACCATCGTGGTGATGATGCTCTTCTGCATCATAGGACAGTGGGGAATGCGTATTATAGTGAAATACCTGTACGAGACTCTCTTTGCCTCAAACCACAAACAAAAGGCATTCATCTTTGGCGTACATGAGGGCGGTATAGCTCTGGGACACTCATTTAAGGAGGGTGGCAGCAAGTTTGACCTACGCGGCTTCGTGAGCGATGGTTCGCTGAAGTCTAAGTACCTGCTTGGTGTAAAGGTTCGCCGCAATGGTCCCAACCTGATACGTCATATGAAGGAAGAGGGAGCCACAGTGATGGTGGTGAGCCCTATACAGAAGGAGGTATTCCGTGAGGACACAGCACTGCAAAACTCACTGATAAAGGCTGGCATAAAGATCATGATGGTCGCCGAAACTGAGGAGTGGGATCCAACTAAGGATGCCACGCAGCATTTGCGAGAGGTAGATATCGAAGACCTGTTGCCACGCGACAAGATAGAGGTTGATATGAACGCTATCGGACTGATGTTGCAGGGCAAACGAATACTCATCACAGGTGCTGCCGGAAGCATAGGCAACGAAATGGTGAAGCAGATATCTCGCTATGATCCTGCACAGCTGATACTCATAGACCAAGCGGAGACGCCTATGCACGATGTGAGTCTGTACATGAAGAAGACTCACCCCGAAATACCATGCGCATGCATCGTGGGCAACATATCCAACATGTCGCACATGGAAATAATCTTCAGCGCCCATCGACCAGAATATGTATTCCACGCTGCTGCATACAAGCACGTGCCGATGATGGAGGACAACCCCGCCATGGCGATACAGAATAACGTATATGGTACGCGCGTGATAGCTGACCTCGCCGTGAAGTACGGCACCAAGAAGTTTGTGATGATAAGCACCGATAAGGCTGTCAACCCAACTAACGTGATGGGATGCTCTAAACGTATATGCGAGATATACTGCCAGAGCCTCAACAAGGCAATGGGCGAGATGAAGCAGGGTGACGGAAAGCCGGCAGTGACGCAGTTTATCACCACACGCTTCGGCAATGTGCTGGGTTCTAATGGTTCGGTGATACCTCTGTTCCGCGAACAGATAAAGCAGGGTGGTCCTGTCACTGTGACACACCCCGATATCATACGTTTCTTTATGCTCATACCTGAGGCATGCCAACTGGTGCTCGAGGCAGGCACCATGGGCAAGGGTGGCGAGATATTCGTCTTTGACATGGGCAAACCAGTACGCATAGCCGACCTGGCACAACGTATGATAGACCTCAGCGGAGCAAAGAACGTGAAGATAGTTTACTCAGGTTTGCGTGACGGTGAGAAACTCTATGAGGAGGTGCTCAACGATGCCGAACTGACAAAGCCTACGCACCATCCGAAAATCAAGATTGCTGCAGTACGCGAGTATGACTATACGGCAGCTTTGAAGGATGAAGAGGAACTCCTCCAACTCTCCAAGAGCTATGATGACATGGCGATAGTGAAGAAGATGAAGGAGATTGTTCCAGAATACAAGAGTCAGCACTCGAAGTACGAAGCGCTGGATAAATAAAAACAAAGAAGGCTCCCAAGCGGGAGCCTTCTTTTATGAATTCTATAATATCTTAATCTGCTTTAAACAGGTCCTTTATGCCACCAATAGAACCCATGAGGTTTGTTGCTTCGTAAGGCAGATAGACGGTCTTAGTGTCGCCTCCCTTGGCAATGTCCTGCAGCGTCTGTATGTACTTCTGTGCGAGGAGGTAATTGGCTGGGTTGGTTGACTTGCCGACTGCCTCTGTAATCTTGTCGATGGCGATAGCCTCAGCTTCTGCTTTGCGTATGCGAGCCTGTGCCTCACCCTCAGCACGGAGTATCTCCTGTTGCTTTGTTGCCTCAGCACGGTTTATGGCAGCTGTCTTGTCAGCCTCTGACTTGAGGATGACAGCCTGCTTCTCACCTTCTGAGGTAAGGATGGTGGCACGTTTGTTACGCTCTGCCTGCATCTGCTTCTCCATAGCCTGCAGCACTGTTGCTGGTGGTATGATATCCTGCAGTTCTACGCGGTTTACCTTGATACCCCACTTGTTTGTGGCATCATCGAGCACGAGACGCAACTTTGAGTTAATGGTGTCGCGTGACGTCAGTGTCTGGTCGAGTTCCATCTCACCGATGATGTTACGCAGTGTAGTCTGTGTCAGTTTCTCGATAGCGTTGGGCAGGTTGCTGATTTCATAGACAGCCTTGAAGGGGTCAACAATCTGGAAATAGAGCAGGGCGTTGATCTCCATCTGTATATTATCCTTGGTGATAACATTCTGACGGTCGAAGTCGTACACCTGCTCACGAAGGTCTATACGGTCGGTCATCACATAGCGTCCGCGTGCCATCGCCACCATGTCCTTCGCCTTATCGATAAAGGGTATGATGAAGTTGATGCCAGGCTCGAGGGTCTGGTAATACTTACCCAGTCGTTCCACTATTTTTGTTTCTGACTGCGGAATGATTACGATAGTCTTTTTCAAGATGATGGCTGCCAGTATGAGCAGCACGATAAAAAGTACGGTTAGAAATTCCATAAAACTAAAACTTTATAATACATTACACTTTATACTTTACACTTTATACTTTACACTTTGTACTTTATACTTTATACCTTACACTCTACCTTACTGTAAGTATGATACTATCCCTTGACACTACGCTGACGATGGTGCCTACAGGTATCTCTGTACCATCGGCAGAGAGGGAGCGCCACTGGTCGCCGTCTATCTGCACATAGCCATAGCCGTCAGCAGGTATGGTCGTCGTCACCTTTCCGCTACGCCCTATCAGCGCATCGGCATTGCTCTTGCGTTCCTTGCGGTTATGCAACCTCTTGACCAGTGACGGTCTAACGAAGACAAGGCACAGCACGGAGGCTATCACCCACGATAGCAGTTGTGCTATGAATGGGGCATCGCAGGCGGCAAAGATTATGGACACTAATGCTCCGAGGGAGAAACAAATGAAATAGAAGTCACCGCTGCTGAGTTCGATGACAAGGCATGTTAGACTCACGATGAGCCACAGAAGCCATAGGTTAGTAGAGAAGAAGGTTAGCATTGTTGTAGATTATAGATTATAGATTGCAGATTATAGATGGTTATCTCTTCTTTTGAAAGAAGTCCTGCATGAGGGAGCGACAGTCATCATCAAGTACTCCGCTACAGACTTCTGTCTTGGGATGCAGTGCTTTGGGTGCGTAGGTGGTGTAGCCCCGTTTCTCATCCTTGGTACCATACACTATGCGTGCTATCTGCGCCCACCCAAGAGCTCCGGCACACATGGGACAGGGTTCCACAGTGACATACATGGTACAGTCCTGCAGGTATTTTCCCCCGAGAGCATTGGCAGCGGCTGTTATGGCTTGCATCTCGGCATGGGCAGTGACATCGTGCAACGTCTCGGTAAGGTTATGAGTACGTGCTATAATCCTTCCGCGACAGGTCACTATGGCACCGATAGGTATCTCATCCTCCTCTGCAGCCTGCTGTGCCTCGGTAATAGCCTTGCGCATGTAGTCTTCGTCGGACATTGCTTCTAATTGAAAATTGAGAATTGAAAGTTGAAAATTATGATTTGTGCAAACTTGTTAACTTGTCAACTTGTCAACTGCCAAACTTGTTAGCACGTATGCCACTATTATGATGGAGAATCCTGAGTAGCACAGGTTCGGCTGCCTTGTCACTATACCCACCGCAACAGTCGTTATCAGCACGAGGGCAGAGAAGGTTATAAAGAGGTACTTCACCTCATTTCCCCTAAAACCCCAATGCTTGAACTTGAGGGCAAACATCGGAATCTCTGCCACCAATATCCATGAACTGAGAAATATGCCAATGATGATGAGCAACGAGAACCATCCATACTGTTCGAGCACGGGTCCGAAGCCTGCTATCAGCGAAGCCCAGAAAAGGGCGTTGGCAGGCGTTGGAAGACCGATAAACGATGTTGTCTGTCGGGTATCGAGATTGAACTTTGCCAAGCGAACGGCACTGAGGGCGGCAACGAGAAAGGCAAGGTAAGGGAGTAGCTCTGAAAGTTGAAAGTTGAGAGTTGGAAGTTGAAAGTGCAATGAGCGAAGAGGGTTGTCAAGAACCTGCAACTCATAGAATATGATGGCAGAAGGTGCCACTCCAAAGGTGACATCGTCAG
Organism: Prevotella sp.; assembly: GCA_017642485.1. Classification (GTDB taxonomy): domain Bacteria; phylum Bacteroidota; class Bacteroidia; order Bacteroidales; family Bacteroidaceae; genus Prevotella. Next base: position 10,501 of record JAGCPC010000132.1, read on the forward strand.
CCAAAGAGTCAAGTTCCTTGCCTATCTCACTCGATACGTTCAACAGTCGTGCCGTCATACCATCAAAGAAGTCAAATACGGCGCCGAGTACAATAAACAGCAAAGCCATCGCAGGCTGTCCCGTGATGGCGTATGTAGTGGCTATGCAACCGCAGATGAGGTTGCAGCACGTAATCATATTTGGTAAGTGCTTTTTCATTTCATAATACCTATGACAGTTTGGTTGCCCGTGGTGGACTGTCCCATCGTCACCTTTATCTCGGTGTCGATAGGAAGATACAAGTCAACGCGCGAACCAAACTTGATAAATCCGAGGTGCTCATCGATATAGCATATCTCACCCTCCTTGGCATACGTCACGATGCGGCGTGCCATAGCGCCTGCTATCTGACGACACAGTATATCGACGCCATCGGGGGTGGTTATGATGATATCTGCCATCTCATTCTCCTCTGCCGCCTTGGGCAGCCATGCCTTGTGAAATTTGCCATTCTTGTGCTTTACCATCTTGACAGTACCGTCGATAGGAAACCAGTTGGCATGTACGTTCCACAGACTCATAAAGATGCTCACCATCTTTCTCTTCTCATGGAAATACTCATTCTCCTCAACATCCTCTATCACCACGATATGCCCGTCAGCAGGAGCTATGACGAGGTTGTCGGTGTCATCAGTACCGAAGTGGCGTATAGGACAACGGAAGAAATTGAGCACCACGCACCATACAGAACCGAATATGATGGCGAAGACATAGAATGGGATATGACTATCAAAAGAACGCCATAGTATCACGCCGATGGCGATGAGTATCATGGCGCTGTATATCAGCGTGTCCGTACCCTCGTGGTGGATACGTATCTTCTTTAGTTTCTTTATCTTCTTCAGTTTCTGTATTTTTTCTCCCATGTCAATGTTAGTATTGTTAGAAGGTCTTTTAGGTGAGTAGTATTTGGGGCAAAGCCATCGATGCTTTGTAATCTTTGCAAAGGTAAAGATTTTTACCGAATTGTGCAAATAAAATGAATAAATATGTGCGAAAAAAGTATTTAAAAAAGGGCAATACCCCTTTTACTGGATAAAATTTATTAACTTCGCAGTCACTATGCATAATTTCGTTCACCTACACAATCATACCCACTATTCCCTACTCGATGGCCAGAGCAAGGTCGCTGACCTTGTCAAGCGTGCTATATCCGATGGCATGCGTGGCATGGCCATTACCGACCACGGCAACATGTTTGGCGTAAAGGACCTCTTTGACGAGTGCAACAAAGCCAACAAGGAACTGAAGAAAGCCGGCAAGGAACCCTTTAAGCCCATCTTCGGTTGCGAGATGTACGTGGCTCGACGGGGTATGAATCGTAAGGACGAAAAGATAGACCGTGGCGGATGGCACCTCATCGTTCTTGCCAAGAATAAGAACGGATACAAAAACCTCATTCGACTGGTGTCACGCGCATGGGTGGACGGTCTCTACGGACATCCACGTACCGACCATGAGGATCTCGAGAAGTATCACGAAGACCTCATAGTGTGCTCGGCATGTATAGGCGGTGAGATACCAAAGTTGATACTCGCTGGTGATATCGAGGGAGCGAAAAAGGCGGTGGAATGGCATAAAAATCTATGGGGCGACGACTTCTACCTCGAACTGCAGCGCCATGAGGTGAAGGATCCCAACCAACGTGCCAATCGTGAGACTTTCGTATATCAACAGAAAGTCAACAAAGTGCTGATAGAACTTGCTAAGGAATATGGCATAAAACTTATATGCAGTAACGACTGCCACTTCATAGACCAGGATGCAGCAGAGGCTCACGATCATCTGCTATGTCTTGGAATGGGCAAGGACCTCGATGACCCACAGCGTATGCTATATACCAAGCAGGAGTGGTTCAAGACTCAGGAGGAGATGAACGAAATCTTTGCCGATATACCCGAGGCACTTGACAATACTATCGAGATACTCGACAAGGTAGAGACATACAATCTTGAGTCTGACCCTATCATGCCATTTTTCCCCATTCCATCGGAGTTTGGCACGGAGGAGCAGTGGCGCGAGCGCTTCTCGGAAGCAGACCTGTACAACGAGTTTACATCAGATGAGTATGGCAAGAACCAGCTACCCGAAGAAGATGGACAGAACAAGATAAAGAAACTCGGAGGCTATGACAAACTGTATCGCATAAAGTTTGAGGCTGACTACCTCGGAAAACTGGCCTACGAGGGAGCAGCACGCATATATGCCAACAAAGAGGTGACGATAGACAGTCCGCTACAAGCCGACGAACTCTCGGCATGGGCTGCCGACAATGGTATCAGCAAGGAGGTTGACGAACGCGTGCGCTTCGAACTGCATATCATGAAGACAATGGGTTTCCCAGGATACTTCCTTATCGTACAGGACTTTATCAATAGCGCCCGCAAGCAACTCGATGTGTGGGTGGGACCAGGACGTGGCAGTGCTGCAGGATCGGTGGTGGCATACTGTCTGGGTATCACCAAACTCGACCCCCTGAAGTACGACCTGCTGTTTGAACGTTTTCTCAACCCTGACCGTATATCACTCCCCGATATAGATACCGACTTTGACGATGACGGCAGAGGCAAGGTGCTGCAATGGGTGATGGACAAGTACGGACATGAGAACTGCGCCCATATCATCACCTATGGCACCATGGCTGCAAAGAATGCGATAAAGGATGTAGGCAGGGTGGAGAAAGTTCCGTTGCCCGTGGTCAATGCATGGTGCAAGGCCATGCCCGACCGCTTGCCCGACGGCATGAAACCAAAGCTGGCGAACTACCTGAAATGCACACCCGAGTTGCAACATGCCGAGGCTTCTGTCAATCCCGCAGAAGCCAATACCATCAAGTATGCCAAGATGCTTGAGGGAACGATACGCAATGTGGGTATCCATGCCTGTGGTTTCATAATATGCCGCGACCCTATCAGTGACCACGTACCCGTGAGCACTGCCGCTGACCCCGATTTCCCAGACACCAAGACTGCCGTGACGCAGTACGACGGACATGTCATAGAGTCAACGGGACTTATCAAGATGGACTTTCTCGGACTGAAGACGCTGTCGGAGCAGAAGGAGGCGGTGAAGAATGTCAAGCTGACAAGAGGCATAGACATAGACCTCGACAATATACCTATTGACGACGAACTGACGTACCAACTCTACCAGAAGGGACAGACGATAGGTACTTTCCAGTTTGAGAGTGCTGGTATGCAGAAGTACCTGCGCGAACTGCATCCTACGGTATTTGAGGACCTCATCGCCATGAATGCCCTGTATCGTCCTGGCCCAATGGACTATATACCATCATTCATAGCCCGCAAGAACGGTAGGGAACCCATAACCTACGATATTGACATCACAGAGAAGTACCTGAAGGATACCTACGGCATCACGGTATATCAGGAGCAGGTGATGCTGCTCTCACGCCAACTTGCCAACTTCACCCGCGGCGAGAGCGATGCCCTGCGTAAGGCGATGGGTAAGAAGAAAAAAGACATCGTAGATGCGATGAAACCGAAGTTTATCGAGGGTGGCAAGAAGAATGGACACGACGAGAAGGTGCTTGAAAAGATATGGGCAGACTGGGAGAAGTTCGCTTCATACGCCTTCAACAAGTCGCATGCTGCATGCTACTCATGGGTAGCATACCAGACAGCATACCTAAAGGCCCACTACCCTGCCGAGTTTATGGCAGCACTGCTCACGCGCCGTCGCTCCGACATCAAGGAAATCACCAAACTGATGGATGAGTGCAAGGCTCTCGGCATACCCACCCTGGGACCCGATGTCAACGAGTCATACGCCAACTTCGGTGTTAACAAGAAGGGTGAGATACGTTTCGGACTGGCTGCAATCAAGGGCATGAGCGAGGCTGCTACGGTGGCGATAATAAAGGAGCGCGACGAAAACGGCCCCTACAAGGATGTCTATGACATGTTGGAGCGCGTGCCGTCATCGGCAATGAACAAGAAAGCACTTGAATGTCTCGCACTCTCAGGAGCCCTTGACGGACTGGATAGCATAACACGCGAACAGTACATGGCGCCATGTGGCAAATATACCCAATTCATCGATGCTTTGTCGGTATATGGCACACAATATCAGACGGCTAAGGCAAGTGCCGCGAACTCGCTGTTTGGAGACTTTGACAGCATAGAAATCACTAAGCCACGCCCTCAGAAGACGGAACCATGGAGCGCCATAGAGCGACTCAACAGGGAGCGCGAACTCGTAGGCATATACCTCTCGGCTCATCCGCTGGACGAATTCTCTGTCGTACTGGAGTGTATGTGCAACACATCATGCGCAGAGATAGGCAAAGATGCCGACCGTGCAGAACTGGCAAAGAAGGACACCCTGACATTTGGTGGCATAGTGACACAAGTCAACCCACGTTTCACCAAGAAGGGAACACCCATGGGAATAGTCACCATAGAGGACTTTGTAGGCATGGGCGAAATAGCCCTCTTTGATAAGGAGTGGGCACACTGGCAGGGCATGCTGACAGTGGGGAGCTCCGTATTTGTCAAAATGAAATCGCAGGAGCGATTCCGTGGCAGTGGCGTATATGACCTGAGGATACAGAGCATAGACTTCCTGCAGAGCGTGACAGAGAGTCTTATGGACACACTGACCATACACCTCGACTTAAACGAAATCAGCGGCAATGCCAAGGACGGTGGCACCAATGACGGCGATGATGATGACAGCGACAATGGCGCTGACACCACCGACAACATGAACAGTCTGGGAAGCATACTATCCGACCTCTCCACCATAATATCAGAGACACCAGGCCAGACAAAACTGCTGCTGTCCATACGTGACAACAACCTCAGTCATGTACCACTGAAACTGGAGTCAAAACTGCCAGGAATAAAGGTCAACAGAAAGCTTGTTGACTTCGTAAAATCACAGGAAGGAATGAGCATGACAATGTGACGAAAAACGTCACGTTTGGAAAACATATCCTTTTGGGTACCCAAAACATATCCTTTTAGCCCCCCAAAACATATCCTTTTAGGAGCTAAAAGGATATGTTTTCTAAAGTGCCCTTATTTCTTTATGATATTGCGGCTGGCATCAATACGCAAAAAGATGAAAAGCATTATCGTAAAACCCCATAATGACGAGCCACCATAACTAAAGAATGGCAATGGGATACCTATGACAGGCGTCAGACCCAGCACCATGCCTATATTGATGAATACATGGAAGAGAAAAACACTCAGCACGCAATAGCCATATACTCGTCCGAAGCGGTGAACCTGTCGCTCCGCCACATATATGAGACGCCATATAAGAAACAGGAAGAGTAGCAGCACAGCTGTCGATCCGATAAAACCCTCCTCCTCACCCACGGTGCAGAATATAAAGTCGGTATCCTGTTCGGGAACGAACTTCAACTTCGTCTGTGTACCATTGAGAAATCCCTTGCCCGTCAGTCCGCCCGAGCCTATCGCTATCTCACTCTGGTGCACGTTGTATCCTGCACCTGCAAGGTCCTCCTTCAGCCCGAGCAACACATTGATACGCACACGCTGGTGGGGCTCCATGACATTATTGAGCACAAAAGATGCAGAGTAGAAGAACGTCATCGAACCCAAAGCAAACAGGGCGATAAAGAAGTACTCCTTCATCTGATCACGAAATGACAGGAATATAAGGTAGCCAATGATGAATATGGTGATACCCAACTGTACCCACACTATGTCAAATCGTATCACAAACTCCGAGAAGAGCAAGGTAAGCAGAGTGATACCAAACGAGATGCCTATGATGAGTTTTGACTCCTTTGCCGCCTTACAGTACACCATAACCAGAGCTGCACAAAATAGGTGTATGAGCAGAAATACTACGAAAGGTCCGACGTGGGTGGGGGTATGGAGTATGGTGGGATCGGCAAAGCGTATGCCAACGATGAAGTATATCACCATGGCAACAGCAGAGAAAAGGAAACTACCCGTCATACCTTCACGGTACAGCATAAGGAAAAATGAGGCATAGACCAGCGCCGAGCCCGTCTCCTTCTGCATCACGATGAGCAGCATGGGGGTGACGATGATGGCAATGGCCTTGATGAGATGCCGCCAGTTGTCAAGGCGGAAGTCGTAGGATGACATGTATTTGGCCACAGCAAGCGCCGTAGCAAACTTGGCAAACTCTGCCGGCTGCAGACGTATCGGCCCCATGACTATCCACGAGCGCGAGCCCTTTATCTCGTGAGGATTGAAGATGGTGAGAAACAACACTAACAGCATCAACCCATACACCACGTAGGCAAAGGTGTCGTAGTAACGGTCATCAAGGAGCAGTATCGCTGTGGCAAGCACTATGCTCGTGAGTATCCACACTATCTGCATGCCCGAACGGGTGTCAAGCGAAAAGATGTCGGTATCGCCATACGTATAACTCGCTCCGCACACACTGATCCAACCAAAAGCAAGCAGTGCGAGATACAGGGCTATGGTAACCCAGTCTATGGAGCGCAGTACTGATGACGATTTTTTCATCTTTTTATGATATAAGTTGACATTACGCTATTTTACGGTTTGCAAAATTACAAAATAATCAATGCTTTTAAGACTGATTAACATATTTTAATGCTATCATCAATTATTTATGGTAGATTTTTAGTAATTTTGTGCCGAATTTGCGGAAAAGTGCAATATACACTAACCTATTTTTTATAAAAATAGCATAGTTTTTTTAACGACTAACGACTTAGAATAATAACAGCAACTTAGAATAATCACATTATTTATATATAAGGTAGATCTATATGCAATTGAAAATGCATGACAGGACGACAATCTCTCTGAAGCATCAATGGATATTGATGCTGATGTTCATGATGTCTCTTGCTTCGTCAGCACAGGTGCCTGACAACAGCCGAAGGGTCGATACCCTGTCGTTGGCAGAGCGCATCTCAGTGCGCACCAACTTGGTGGACTGGGGTCTTATGGTACCCAACATAGGTGTAGAATTTGACATACGCAACACTAACTGGAATCGCTATGCGGTGAACGCAAACTTCAGATACCGTCCGCATACTAACAGTACTTACGTGAGAGGTATTGTCTATAACCTCTTTGAAGCTACACTGGAGGGACGTGTATATTGGCGCGAGCGCAAGTGTACACCCACAGGCTACCTATCACCACACCGCAAGTGGTTTGACAAACTGTGGTCATGCCGCAACATGCTGCCAAGCCATCCTAACTGGGTATTCTATCGCGGTGGCTACGTGACATACTCCAAGTACTCCATGCTATGGGGCGGAGGCGAAGGACGCCAGGGTACAGCATACATGGCAGGTGTGACATGGGGCTTCGTAAAACCTTTCCTTGCTTTCCAAAACGGCAACTCGGTTGATATGGAGTTTGGCTTCAGCGGCGGTATCATGTACAACAAGTATGACACCTTCCGTGCTGACCGTGAGAATAACTGCTACCCAAAGACAGGACATGAGGACGGAAAGTTCGGCCCAATGCTGCGTGACCTCCACGTAGCACTGGTATATCGTTTCGGCAACTACCCAATACAGAAGAAATATCGTTGGCGCTACGACGTCGATATGGCTTTCAGAGAGAAGAAAGACTCTATATACAATGCTTGGATTACTGGACGTGAGCAGAAGTACATACAGGACTCTATATACCGCGTAGTGGCTCAGGAGTTCCGTATGCTGTATGACTCTTGCGTAGATGTACGCCATCGCGAGCAGCAAGAGGCTATCGACGCTCAGGCACCAGCACGTGTGCCTAACTACACGCCAAAGCAGCTTGCCAAGATGCGCCGCGACTCTATCAAGCAGGCACATACCGACTCTGTCAATGCTATAAAGAAGGCACGCCTCGACTCTATCAACGCCATCAAGAAGGCACGACGCGATTCACTCGCCAAGAACGATCCTAAACTGGCCAAGAAATTTGCCGAGGAGGAGGCACGCGAGGCTAAGCTACAGGAACAGCGCGAGAAGATAGAGCGTAGCAAGGCGAAAGCCAAGGAAAAGTCGAAGGACGCGCAGGCTACAATAGAACGCCAGCGTGCTAAGCGCGAGGCAGACAAGAAGGCTGAGTCTAAAATGACGAAGGAAGAAAAGGCTGCAGCACGCAAGGCTAAGGCACAGGCCGCCCAAGAGAAGATAGAACGTATGAGAGAGCGTCGTGAGGCTGCCAAACATAAAGCAGAGGAAGGAGGCACAGAATGAAAATCTTCGCATTCAACTCTATAAGAGCAAAAGTTTTGACAACGACTCTGGGGCTTTGCTTTTCTACATCACTTGTTGCGTCAAATACTGCTGATCTGCAGTCCGTTGCGGACAGTACAGATACCAAACAAGCAGTCGATGAGCGTGCTGCACGAATTGCCGAATCAAAGGCTATCGCTGAGCGTCGTCGCATGAAGCGCGAAGAGGAAAAGAAGGCCAAGGCTGAGCATGCGAAGACAAAGTCTGAATCTGCGCAGGCAGCCATAGAGCGTCAGCGCCAGAAACGTGAAGCTGCAAAGAATGCTGAGGCGAATATGACGAAAGAAGAGAAGAAGGCTTCGCGTGCAGCGGTATGGTCAAATTCTCCGAGGGCGAGGATGCTTCCTAAAGAAGCAGAAACCAAGAAAGCCGAGGAAGAGAAGGATAAGAAAAAAGAAAATGCACAAGCAGCTCTCGAGCGCCAGCGTCAGCAACGCGAAGCCGACAAGCAGGCTGAGGCAAGCATGACAAAGGAGGAGAAGGCTGCCGCACGCAAGGCAAGGATACAGGCAAACAAGGAAAAACTTGCTCGTATGAGTGCCCGTCGTGAAGCAGAAAAAATGATATCTGAAAATGAAGAATCCCAGGAATCTCAAGTTCCAGTTCTTCCTGTAGAGGAAAAGGTCAAGGACCAGAAGTCCGAAACGGCACAGGCAGCCATAGAACGTCAACGTCAGCAGCGCGAAGCCGACAAAAAGGCTGAGGCAAACATGGCGAAAGAAGAGAAGGCTGCTGCGCGTAAGGCGAAAGTACAGGCAAACAAGGAAAAACTTGCACGCATGAGCGCCCGTCGCGAAGCAGAGAAGAATGCATCGAAAGGTGCAGAGACAAAGGAGACTCCAGCTCCCGTTATTCCTACAGAGGAAAAAGTCAAGGACCAGAAGTCTGAGACGGCACAGGCAGCCATAGAACGTCAGCGTCAGCAGCGCGAAGCCGACAAAAAGGCAGAGGCAAGCATGACGAAGGAGGAGAAGGCAGCCGCACGCAAGGCGAAGATACAGGCAAACAAGGAAAAACTTGCACGCATGAAAGCCCGTCGCGAAGCAGAGAAGAAGGCTGCTGAAACAGCAAAAGAAGGAGGTGCAGAATGAAGACAACAGCGATGAATAAAATAAAGAACAATACCCTTGTGGCAGTGCTCGGTTTCGGCTTGCTCACCTCAATGTTCACCTCATGTGAGGTTAATGAGCAATTGTGTGAAAAAGAAATTGACGGAGAGCACGCCCATAGAAGCGGAGTGCAGTTCAATTATGTATGGGATAAGATGCCAGCAGCAGTATCGGTGCTCCCTGTAAATACATATATCATTGCAGATAGGGTGATAAACACCATGACGACATCATTCATGTACAATGTGGTGGCAGAAAGCGGTCACTATCTCGGTGATTTGCCTAAGGGTATGGCAGAAGAGGATAACCACGATATTACCACGTTCCAATTGCCTTCTGGAGAATACAAGTTCCTCACCATGAGTTTTAACAGGACTTTCGAGGAGAAACTTGACCCAAGCAGAATAGTGACGGAGGATTACGTCATCACTCCTAATCCGCTGAAGATGGATCCATCACAGTTGAACCTGCGCCTTGGACAGTTTAAGGCTGAGCATCGTACCTACACCTATGACGAGTTGAAAGACTATTATGTTGACAGCCCATTCGGTGAATTTGACGGTTCGGTTGACAACAATCCTTACACCTCAGCTTCTGACGATGCATCGGAGGAGGAGAAGGAAGCAAAGCGCGCTAAGTTCATCCGTAACATTACCGAACCATTGGTAATTGACTCAACAACAATACGTCGTATAGGAACCGATGAGGTGACAGAGATAGAGTTTAATCCTACTACCGTTACGCAGAACATCGACCTCTACTTTGACTTGAAGAAGAAACAGACATCAAGCTTCCAGTTCTTCGTAAGCGATGTATGGTGTGTGCTATCAGGTATTCCCCGTTCAATGAACATCGGCACTGGTGCCGTTGACATAACGCAGACCGACAAACTGATATTCCGTACAAAATTGGTTGATCCTACCAAGGTGCCTGATGCTAATTCTGAGGAACTTAAGCCTCAGGGATGGCCCAGCGAGAGGATAGAAGACAATATCGGCAGATACGACAATCAAGCAGAAGATATAGTACGCTGTTATGCCAACCTCAACATCCCTGGCATTGTAGAGAACTCTGATTACACTGATGCCAACAAGTACGCAGGTCCTGGTGTGTTGCAGATAATCGTCAAGGTATGGGTGTACGAAAAGAATGTCAACGAAAACAAGTGGGGATGGCGTTCACGTACCATCATGGGTAGAGTGAATCTGCATAAGAACATCGAGAGAGCACAGTTGCTGGAGCTCTATAACGAGAAGCACAATGTGGAATACTGGCGCAAGGCACAGGATTATAAGAGCGTGCCCCTCGCTATCGATGCTACTCTGACGCAATCGCTCATAACAGGCGCCGACGAGTCACCACGCGTTGCAAACTGGGAAGAGGAACAGCACATAGAACAGGAATACTAACAGCTAAAGCAACATGAAGAAGCTATCTAATATAATAACGGTACTGACAATGGTCATGACAGCCGCCTTGTGGCAGTCATGCTCAGATTCTTATCCTGATATGGCTTACGTGTCAGACGAGAAGAATTCAGAGGACTATGAGACCTACCCTATGTCACCGTCGCTGAATTTCAATTCCATGCTTTATGCTACATCAAGCGGCAGCGTGGAATCCAAGGCACTGACGCCTGTTGACAAAGAGTCAGAAGGTCCACTTGATCCTCAGAACAACTACAATAACTTCCTGAAACGTTATGCCAAGGCACGCTTCTATCTGTTGGCTTATCGTAAAACGGTGATGACAGAGGGTGAGCAGAAACTCGTTCAGCAACCTGACCTTACGCAATTGATGGGTGATGATGACGATCGTCTCAACTGCCTGCTGAGTACTGATAGGACATATATCACTGGTACTGACCAACATATTGGCAAACTTGCCATTCCACAGGGAGCTACGAAGGACGGAAGCCTTGACAACCTGAGTACAAACGGTTCGCTTTATCTCCTCGACAACGTAGAGTGGGAGGACAACCAGAACTACAAGGTGCATACTTACTATTGGAATAAGAAGAAGTATGAGAAGGTAGGCTACAATTTCTTTGCATACTACGTGAACAAGGCCAATATATATGGTTTCGAGAAGCAGAATGACTGTGTAAAGATAGACCTCGAACTGAATGGCAAGAATGACATCATGGTAGGTAGTGCTCCCGTATTGACAGAAGACATCCTGAAGGAGGAGTATGCAACGAGCGTGACAGAAGACGAAATACGCAAAAACATACTCAGCTACGGTGATGGGGCTTATTCCACCTATGGTGCAGTACACAGCGTAGAGCCAAAGATTGACCTCAAGCATGCTTTGGCTTACATCAAGTTCCGTGCAAGACAGATGGATGACGCAGTGAAATTCTCCATTCAGGATGTACAGGTAAATGCCTATACGCGTGGCAAACTCGTTGTGGCTTCAAGGGACTTAGAAAATACTAAGTTGGGACTCACTGAGTTGTCTGATCCCAAGGATATTTCTGTCAACGCATATCTCTCGGAAGAAGATATCTCCACAGAGGAATTCAAAGAGGTTGGAGAGGGAATACTTGTACCACCAGCTGAGTCATATACGGTGAAGGTGGTTATACAGCAGACAAACGTGAAGACCACGGAGGATGAAACAGGATCTGGAGGAACCTGGATTTCTGACCCTCCACTTGAGATTGTATGTACTCCCAAGAATGGTTTCGAAGCAGGAAAGATTTACGTGCTTGACCTCTCAGTGTATGGCACCACAGCCATTACTATAACCTCTGACCTTGAGTCATGGAAGAGTGGTACGGGAACTACGGTTAATTTGTACGATTGATAAAGGAAGAAAAAAAGAGAATATAAAGATATGACAGTAAAGCATTTTTTATACGCCATTGCAACTCTCTCTGTAGTAGCGTGTTCTGAAAACGACGACGTGTTGTCATCAGGAAATACGGCTAACAGCTTGTATGGTCCCAACGGAGAGCCCAAAATAGCATTGGGCATCAGTACTGCATCCGACGTGGTAAGTGTTTCCAGCAAGGGAACAGGTACTGTAGGTGACACTGAGGAGAGTGGTAAAAACAGTTGGAACGGTGAGATAATCCGTGTCTATATGTTCAACAAGGGCACACTGACACCTTCATCCGTATCTATATGGAATGCCGTGGGCACAGAGTTGTATGAAGACACTGAGGCAAACACCTTCTATAATACTGAGGTAGTGACACCGAAGCCTACTGACGACACTCCTGTGGCAACGGGTGTAGCGCAACGTAAGGACAACAAGGTGTGCTACTACCCACTCAGAGGTTCCAGCGATTTCTGGGGATACTACGTTGACGATGCCGACGTAGTACTTGACGAGGAAGGCAACAAGGTGGTTGACGAGGAGGGCAACTTCGTCCGCAATGCACCTGTAGTAGAGGGTGAGCAGATGTATGTACCTTTCCAGATCAATGGTACACAGGATATTCTTACGGGTCAGACTCTTGAAAAGGACGATCCGGGTAACACCGAATTCTACACCAGCAAGGGAGTAGAGGCATCAGAATTGTATTCTGCTAAGGCAGCGCGTCATGATGTCCAGCCTACACTGAAGTTCCGTCATAAACTGGCGCGTCTCACATTCACGGCGAGAGCTATGCAGCCAGAAGACGGTGCGAATAATACCGTTCAGATACCAGTAAGAGAGGTTACAGCAAGTGACGCTGCACATAAGTTGGCTGTTGCTGACGCAGGCGGTGATGAAAGTGGCTATGTCAATGGTGGAGTATATTTTGACAGTATCTTCGTTTACTCAAAGAACAAGGGAAAGCTATACTTCGCTTATACCGACAAGGCTGATTTGCACAATGGCAGAAACAACCAGCGTATAGAATGGGATGTTGACTCAAAGGGCGATGCCCTGAAAGGATGGCTCAAACTCTTTGCGAAGCCAGACAAGGATGCAGCAAACCAGAACACCGTGAAGATGGCTGGTGTGCAGCCAAATGACGTAGAACCTACCAGACTGGGCGATGCTATTCTCGTAGCTCCTCAGGATGACTATGAATTCCGCGTTGTGATGCACCAATACGTCAAGCAGTTCAGTGACGAGTACTATAAACTTCATCCCAATGTTTTGGTAAGGTACAAGGCACGCAAGATAGTATATCCTGCTTTTGACAATGCTCCATACGCAATACCTCTTGCTGCAGAACTGGCAAAGAAGGGTGTGGAGTCTGTTGTAGGTGGTATGACATACAACATAGAACTTGGCGTTGCCGGACTGAAGATGGTAGTGGTTGACGCAACTCTCGAACCTTGGGTAGAGGGTGGAGACATAGAGAAGTATCTTGAATAAAAAAAATGTTTTTCATCTGTCATAACATGAAAAAGTATATATATCACATAGCATCGGCACTTCTGCTTGGCACAGTTCTGACGGCTTGTTCTGATGATGAGATAGCAAGCGTCAGCGAGATGTCAATGGAGGAAGCTTTGGCACCAAGCGAGATAGCCATAACGCTGGGTGCTACGACAGATGCCATAGAATCAAAAGCGGCAATAACATCAAACAAAGGTGCTTTCACGACAGACCAGTTGGGTGTGTTTATGCTTGCCATGGATGTTATAAATACCACTGCCACACCTTATTGGGGCGGTGAGTACGGCTTGGACTGTTCATGGTACAGAAGTGAGAAGAATACGCATGACTCAGAGATTGACGGCTATTCATACGGCTTTGGCGTATATCTCGACAATATGCTGGCAACGGCACGTCCTAAGGACAGTGCGAAGCCATCACTCGGTTCAACACTGGAACTTAAAAACGGTGCTATAGAACGCTACCCAGTGGGCAGTTTCCACCGTTATAACTTCTACGCCTATACCCCACGTGTGGCAACGATAGAGTATAAGAAAGATTCTGTGATTGCTGTAATGACGACGCTTGATGGCACGCAGGACGTGATATACTCCTCTGCTATCCCTGGAGACAGCTATAACCCCATCAATACCACATATAAAGACTATGCGTGGAGTGCCAACTATTTCCGTTTTACTCAGAACAGGACTACCGATGGCAGTGACGAGGCTTTGGAGAAACTTACCCCGAAGTTCCACTTCACCCACAAGATGGCACAGCTGATGTTCTCTGTACAGCCAGGAGGCCTTGACAAGAATAAGAAACCTGTTGATGAGTCAAGCAAGACTGCTGCACTGAACTACGACGAAGCACTCAAGACAGAGGTGGTAGGCATAAGTATATGTAATGTACCTGACAGCATACTGCTCCTTGTGGCAGAGAGATCGGGACTGCATAACGGAGATATCAAGTACAGTGCCAAAAACCGCAACTCTGAATACTTCCTCAGGAGTTATGTGGCAAAGAACATAGGAACCAAGACGCTGTATTATGCTGACCAGATAATGCCAGTACAGACACTGTCAACGACAAAGACCACGACGACCAATGAAAGCGGTAAAAAAGTAACCACGGTGACACCAGTAGTCAACAAACTGGGCGGTCCAGATGACAGCCACCGACAGGGTATAATCCTCCCGGCACTCACCAACGAAGACCGTAAGACACTTGATGGTTCATACATGGCAAAACTGGTGGTGCGTTACCCACGCGATTCTGAGGATGCAAAATATTACACGATAGATATTCCTCTATACTCTGACCCTGAGAATCCAAGCATGCAGTTCCAGGCAGGATGCTCTTACGAGGTAAAGTTCCGTATCTACGGACCTAACACCGTTACATCTTCAAGTCAACAGAGAGAATGGAGCGAGGTGAGCATTGAGGACCTCAGGGAATCAGGCAACTACGATGTGCCAGACGAGGATTAAACAACGAATCCGTAAAAAATAAAGAAGAATCAGATACATTATATATTTAAAACAGAATACAAACGAAATAAAATATAAGGATATGAACAAGACTATTCTAAAATTTGCCTATTGCGCAGTTGCAGTAACATTATTTACTGCTTGTTCTTCAGAAGACGGCTTCTATGACCAAGCTAAGAAGGACAGATTGGATTACGGACTCAACGTCGGTGGTGAAGAGTTAAAGATTGGCGCCGGTACTACACAGGCTTCTGGTGAGACAGAAATCAACACGGCAGAGTCAACAGACTTAGCTTTCTCTGGCGTAGCATCTAAGGCTGGTGCCATCAATTCCAACGAGACAACGAAGGCTTTCACTATCAAGGACCAGAAGGTTGGTGTCTTCATGCTTGCCAAGGGTATCATTCCAGACAACGACTATTCTGACGTGACATGGGAACATGTAAACTGGGCTAACCACGGTAGTCCGGTAGAGATTGCTAACATCGGAACATACGTTGACCAGTGGTCAGCACCGGTATGGAACCAGGCAGCCAATGTCAACATGTTCGATGCAAGCGGTACGGAGACTACTACCATCGCTGACGGAGTAACTTCTTCACTGGCATTTATCGGTGAACAGCCTTACTATCCAATAGGCAACTACTGCAGCTACAACCTCTATGGCTACTATCCTCTGCAGTCTCTCTCAGACCAGAATGCCAAGGTTGACAAGTCTAAGCTGGTAGTGACAATACCAGTGTCAGGTCAGGATGAAGTGCTGTGGGGACGTGCTTCCTACAGTCAGGAGGATGTTGCAGGCACTAACATACAGTGGTTCACACCAGGTGAGGCAACAGGCATCACCTATGACGGCAAGGAGATAACCGACTTTACAAAGTACGGCTACTCAGCAAAGTTCTTCCGTTTCTCTCCTTTCCGTACTAACGACGGAACTGACGTGTCCATCGCACCTACGATGAAGTTCAAGCACAAGATGATCATGCTGAAGTTCGACGTCATTGCTGGCGGTACTCCTATTGACCATGCAGTTGAGGACCAGAACTACGACCGTGCTTACAATACAACCGTATCAGGTCTTACTATCGACAATGCTCCTGAGAGCATCGACCTCGTGATAGCTGACCTTAGCGGTCCTGCAAATGAGGGTAAGGTGACAGTTTCTGAGGGAACAAAGTCTATCGCCATCGCTGGTTCTGCAACACCAGCAAAGGGTGATGACGGCAAGCCAAAGCGCGTATCAGTGCAGAACAACGGTGAGGATGCATATGTCATTCTCCCTGCTGCAGCGGCAAACACCTATAGCCTCAGTCTTACTCTGACGGATAACAATTACACTCCTGCTACAACAAAGACAATCGCCGTTCCTCTCTCTCTGAAGACAAAGAACAACTTCGAGGAGGGCAAGATATACCGTCTTATCCTTAAGATATGGAACCTGGAGCCTCTGAAACTTGACGCTTCACTCGACGCATGGGAGGAGATTGACGCAACAGAGGAGAACTGGCAGAAGTATCCTTTCGTAACAGAGGGTGACCATACTATCCCTGTACACTAATAATTGTAAGAAAAAAAAGAATTCCGAAAAATAGTTGTTTCATATTCCTGAAAAACTTGTAACTGTAAATATGAGGAATAAATTCCTGCTCATAATAGCAATGACGATGATGTTTGCTGCGAGGTCGTCGGCACAGATGATAGCGGTAAACACCGACGTTGCAATGGATGCCTGCATGGCACCGTCTCTTGGCGTGGAACTGACCTTGGGCAAGAAGTCAACACTCAACATCAACGGCTTGTATGCCGCCAATATGCTGGGTAAGGACATACGCATTGCTGCCGTTCAGCCTGAATGGCGTGTGTATATCTCTGGCCGTCCAATGTTCCACCACTATGTCGGTGCAATAGGATTGCTCTCTTCTTACAAATTCTCGCACCTGGCTGGCAAGGTCTATGATGGCGATGCTGGTGGCTTGGGTCTGTCATACGGTTATGTATGGCCTGTCACCCAGAGGCTTCTCATCGATTTCCATACCAGTCTCGGTCTCGTATTCTATCATCAGAAGGAATACTTCGTAGGCGATGACTACGACAATCACTACACCAACGAGGAGGGTAACCCCTATGCCAACGCACATGGCTCATTGCTCATGCCATTGCGTATAGGTGTATCTGTTTCATATATTCTAAAATAGTGACTATAAAGTAATGAAGATATTCAAGTGCATAATATTGTTCCTCCTGCTGGGTTTGGGCAGTGTCTCTGCCCAGAATGACGCGCTCGATGCTGCCGTAAGTGTAGTATTTGAGACTGCAGGCACGAAGGAATACCGTCAGGTGCAGTATGCCGTGTTCAAGACAGAGCACAAGGCGAACGTAGTGATGGATGCCTTGCAGGAGGCACTTGTCCTTCAGCGAGGCGACAAGGGAGCTATCGTGCTGACAGCGTGGGACGATGCCTGCGTTAAGCAGAAGGTAAAGTTCCGTCAGTCACGCGGTAACGGTGAATTCAAGGTTCATGCATATCCCGATATGGCAATCCTCGTATGCTCCTATCTTCCCGATGACGAGCTTACGATTGAGGATGCACGCATGGCGGTGATAACGCTCAAGTCAGGACAGACAGAATACGAGCATATCTTCAAGACGAAGATGGATCAGGGCTCTCACAACATCAGCAACGTCGATGTCCTCGGCGTCAACCGTGATACCATCAGTATTACAGCGGCACCTGCCATTGACGATGGAAAGAACATGTATTTCAAGATACACCTTGAACTGCCTCCAGGCTATGGTAACGAGAAGGCGCGCCTCATAGTGCAGCCTGCTGCCGTTGACTGTCTTACCGAGGACACCGTTGACTATGTCAGCGGTCTCGTGATGGAGGGTCCCGACTATCACAAGACACAGAACAAGCGTATGCTGTTCAACTATATGAAGTACGACAAGGTGGCTTATGCATACGTTGACAAACCAATGTATTCCGATGAGAAGGTATATCTCGATACCACCCTCGTATATCAGAAACCCAATAGAAAGAAGACATACAAGATACCTTACACGGTACAGATAGCAGACCTCAACCACATCTACTTCAACCGTACCGCCGCCACGGGCTCTTGTAACTCAAAGAATATTTTCAAGTTCCTCGATCTCGGCATTGCGTCGGCAAAGATGAATATTGACGAGTTCCGCGTGGATGCCGAGAGTAACTATGACACGAAGAATCAGGATCTCAGGTTGAAGTTCCTTGTGGGTAAGTCAGAGCTTACCACCGACTCTACAAACGTGGTTCAGCTCAATGAACTTGTGAAAGAGTTGCGCTCCTACGGTGAAACCCTCATGGAGGTCAATGTTGCTGCAACGGCATCTCCAGAAGGTGGTCTGGAAGCAAACCGCCGACTTGCCGCAGAACGTACACGCGTTGCTGTTGCTAAGGTACGTCAGTATCTCGGCAATGTGGATATAGCCTTCCACACCGCAGTACCCCGTGTTTGCACATGGGAGGATGTGGCACACGAACTTGAGATGACAGGAAACACTGGACTGGCTGACCAGGTGCGCGCCAAGATGGGTGCCGGCGGTTATGGCGGTGATGCTGAGATAGCACAGATGGATGGCTACGATGTCTTCATCGTTCCTATACTTGAGAAATTGCGTATGATGCGCGTCACATACCGCTATGAGCGTGAGCACGTAATGGATGCACAGGAGGTTACCGCAGCCTACTACGCACGTAAGCGCGACTTGCTGCAGGGCAAGGGCAAGGATCTCTCTGACGGTGACTACTACAACCTCTTCAACTGTATTACCGACTCTCTGGAGCAGGATACGCTGACCATGCTGGCATACCGTCATGTCACACAGCGCGGTGGTTATGAGCAGATAAAGTTCTCTATGTACGTTGCCAACCGCATGGCAATGCTCAATCAGAAGCAGGGCAAGCCCGACTCACGCGTACTCGACCCATTTATCAACAAGCGTCTGCGTGCTGTTACCACACGTGAGATGAACGATAAGGCACAGAAGAACCGTCGTGAGATACTCATCAACCAGATTATCACCTATTTCCAGCAGGAAGAGCGTGATAGCGCACTGAGTTTCTGTGACTATTGGTTTGGCAACGACCAAGACGAGAAGGTGGAGCGACTCAAGAAGTACATCACCTTCAAGGAAGGTTTCGTAAAGTATGCCACCCATCAGCTCTCACCAGCTGAGGAGAAGGAGGTGCTCGATGCCATGAACTTCGTCATATCATGTGCTCCTGACAACAAGGCTGTGATATACACGGAGGCACGCGATATCCTCAACGTACCTTACACCGTTTGTCTCGGACTCATAAATGAGATGGCCGACGAGAACCCGAAGAAATGGTATCTGCGCGGCATACTCGAGGCTGACAACGAGGAGAAGCGTATCAACGACCGTCACAAGGCAGACTATATCCCTAACTACCTCGCGTTCTTTGACCATTCTTTCGAACTTGAACCTTCTTACAAGTGGCTCTATTTCAACGATGGCCAGATAAGCGACGAACTGCGTGAGAAGTATAAGTGGAGTAAGCGCAAGAGACAGAAGTACCGTGATATATTCTCACGTCTCGTGGTACTTTCAGAAAACGCACGCCAGTCTCAGAACGAGGACGTGCTTGAGATAAGCGGTGACGACGATATCGATGAAAACGGCGAGACGACGGCTGATGCCATTGAGGGCATTGGTACCGTTGACGTGCCTGCCGCCAACGAAACTTCACCAGCAGCAACTACACCAGAGACAAACAAGTAACTGAAGAATGAAACTGAAGATATATATAGCGTCAATACTATGTACCCTCCTCCCATCCATTGCGATGGGACAGGGCATGCGTCAGCAGGATATCGATCCCCTCGATACCCTTGACGAGGAAGAACTGCAGGCTATCCGAGACACCGTACAGTTGCCACGTCGCAACATGGCAAAGTACAAGACCGACCAGATAGACCTCAAGGAATACGTGCTCAACGACCGTTATTCTCCCTCCCATCATACCTTTGACCATCATTGGTATGACCACCTCTATGTGGGAGCTGGTATGGGATTCTCCAAGATTGTTCCCCAGAATGACGACTATCGTTTCAAGACGATGACACAACTCAACCTGCATGTGGGTAAGCAGTTTACCAAGCGTCACGCCCTGCGTCTCTCGCTCGGTGGCGGTTGGGGCTACCAGCAGTATAAGGAGCTGTGGCTTGCTCAGGCATCTGCAAAACTTGACTATTTGTTCAACCTCTCCACTCAGTTCTTCGGCTACAACCCCGCACGCCGTGTCGAAACATCTCTCATGTTTGGCGTAGGAGGCAACTATACATGGATGAAGGACAGTGAGAAGCAGCTCGCTCCCGAAGCCCACTTCGGTGTGCAGCTGAAGTGTTTCACAGGTCCGCTTGGCACCATTAACCTCGAGCCATACGTAGGTATAGGCTCCGACAAGATGGACCTCTCTGGCACTCGTAACTGGCATGGTTACGACATCTTCTACGGAGTCAACGTCAACTATTCCTTTTTTTTCGTAGATAATCTGTCAAAGGAAGCGCGTCTGCAGCTGCTCCAGTCACGCATGGCAGATGATCGTCTGGTTACGCCTCAGACGCTTGAAAAATGGCGCACACCATGGTTTGTTGAAGCAGCAATGGGCCCTGTAGTGTCATCTTCCGACTATCTCAGTAGAGGTAAGACGATGGGACATCAGGTGTCGCTCGGCGTGGGTAGATGGCTGTCGCCCGTTATGGGTTTCCGTCTCTCTGCCATCAGTCGTTCCACAAAGTGGTATGAAGAGACCGTTGAGCGCACGGCAGTGGAGTCCACCAACTATCCCGCATCATATAACAAGCATTATATCAGCGGACGCATCGAGGCTCTCCTCAATCCGTTTGGCTTCTTCCGTTCATTCAGGTGGGACGCACCTTATGGTGCTTACCTTACCTTCGGCACAGAGTTTGGTATGCTCACACAGTACAAGCCTAACGAGGATAAGACCCGCGTTCACAGCGAGGCTTACGGTGTAGGTGTCCATCTGTGGGGCAAACTCACGGAGGATCTCCAGGCGTTCATCGAGCCACGTTATACCTATAATGTATATACCGTACCCTACAACAACGTTAAGATGCGTCAGAAGTACGGCGAAAACAGTTTTGGTATCAATATAGGTCTCACCATGATGATACGTTCAGAAAAGTTCCATGACCTCTATGAGATGGACCACACTCAGAACTATACCTATCGTCATGTTCGTGGCACACGCATCGGTGTGGCAGGCGGTCTTAGCCTGTTGCAGAAGCGTAATGCCTACTATACAGGCGGAGGCGTCAACTGGAATGGTATGGTATTTGCCGAGTACCGTTTCAATCACCTCCACTCAGTACGTTTCCATGCCGACTTCCTCAACCTCAGCAACAATCACGTACTCCCCTACACCGTTGACGGTCGTTCCATTGCTGACAACAACAACGGACTCTTCAAGGTACAGAATCGTCTGCTCATTGGTGCTCTCAACTACGAGGTCAGCCTCACCAACCTCTGTTCTGGTCGTCTGCGTGGCAGGAAGTTTGAGCTCGAGGGCTTCATCGGTCCTGCTGTAGGCTATCTCGTTGACCAAAAAGCCACCTATGCAGGCATCAATGACTATACAGGCAGCGATGTCAAGGCAAACCTTGTCAAGAACGACGACGTCATGATAGGTGCCGATGCAGGTCTCAAGCTTACTACTTACGTTGGCAAGGGTTTCTCCATCTTCTTCACACCGACCATATACCTTCTCAATACTAAGAACGAACTCATAAGCTCCAACACCGTTGGTGCAGGCAAGTTCCGCCTCTACGAGACCCTCAATCTCGGTGTGCAGTACAAGGTAGGCAAGTTCCGCCTCAATCCTGAGAAAGCCAAGGTACGCCGCCTGCGCCGTCAGAAGGAGTGGACCAACAAGCAGATAGAGAAGACTCGTGCTTGGCAGGACAAGCAGCAGCTTAAGCAAGAGAAGCGCCGCGCACGCTACGAGAAGCGCAGAAGACGTTAAGAGTTAGAAATTAATAGTTAAGGGTTAAGAGCCAATATTACAAGTTATGACAAGAAAACTAATTATTGCAACACTAATCATATTTTTCAATTGTCAATTGTCAATTGTCAATACGGTAAGTGCCTATGACTATAAGGATCCCGATGCCGTACAGGCAGCAATGGCGCTGCTCATACACCATCAGTCCACCAATGCCGACACCATCGCCAAGGAGATATCCCAGCGATTCAAGAAGAGCGCTGCCATGCAGACAGCCCTCGGCCGTGCCTACTACCGCAACAATATGCGTGAGACCACCCGCGAGTACCTCGCCAAGGCATACAAGGCCGACTCCACCTTCGCACCAGCATACATCCTCCATGGCGACATGTATGCCGAGTGGGCCGTTGACTCAGCATGTATCTTCTACGACAAGGCCATAGCCTGCGACTCCATGAATGCCGACGGCTATATACACTATGCCAATGCCATGGCGATCAAGGATATGGATAAGGCAAAGGCACGTCTTGAGGATCTGCGTCGCGTACGTCCCGACTACAATGTTGATCTTGAGATAGCCAACATCTACAACAAGCGTGGCGACGATGCCCACGCTGCCGAGGCGATGGCAAATGTCAATGTCAATAAGCTCACCATGAACCAACTCGCCAAGTACGCTCAGAACCTCTATTGGAGCAACAACGACGAGAAGGCCATCGAGATTGCCAAACTCGGTATCAAGCGTTTCCCACAGAACAAGGGCTTCAACCGTCTGTACTTCTGGAGTGCATCACGCTCCAGCGCATGGCGCATAGCCAAGGAGCAAGGCGATATTTGGTTCAATGCCACCCCTGTCGATTCACTCAACTCCATCGACCTCTTCTGTATGGGTTCCACACAGCTCGGACTTGGTTATACCGACAAGGCATTCGAGACATGGGCAGGCATCGCCAACAAGGATGACTACTTCGCACCCCAGATGCGTGGACAGATCACCCGTGTAGTGCGTAAGCTCGTCGATGAAAACAAGCAGCAAGGCAGATGGGCTACCGCCATCGCCATGTATGAGCGCTTCATGGCTACCTATCCATCTAAGGACCAGGCGTACCAGCTCTATCAGCTCTCCAACATATATCGCGACAAGGCAGGCGAGGAGAACGGCGAGGAGAAAGTCGCTACCATACGCAAGATGTTTGAGATCTACGAGAAGATCGAAAACGAGTATCCACGCTGGGAGAACCTCAACTACGTGCTCTATACCCATGCCCGTTGGACCTACGCATACTTTGACCGTGACAATAGCAAGAGCCTCGCACGTCCATACTACGAGAAACTCTATGAATTCCTCAGCGGCAAGGACGAGCCCACCGATCAGGACAAGGCTATGATAGTCGAGGCGTGTCAGTACCTCGGTTCCGACTCATACTTCCAGCATCACAACCTTGCCGATGCACGAGTATGGTGGCGTCGCATCCTCCTCTTCGATCCTGACAATGAGAATGCTAAGCAAGCCCTCGACAAGATCAAGAAGTAATAGGAAAACGAATATCATTCTACATAATGAGCCCTGATGTTGTGATAGCATCGGGGCTCTTTTTGTTAAATCAGGTTAATAATAGAGGGATTGTGCCGTTTTTTGAAAAAAAATAAGTTACTTTGCACCAAGTAATGACATAAACGATATATTTATATATCGGCATGACAAATAAAAAAACAAATATTTAAATAAGTAAGAATATGAAACTGAAGAATCTTTTTATCGGAGCACTGATGACAGTCATCGCAGCTCCAGCAATGGCACAGGCTCCTGCCATCGACGAGGTACAGAAGCAGGCAGCAGAACTCATCAAGGCTGGTAATGCCGATGGTTTGAAGGACCTTGAGAAGGAAAACAAGAAGAATCCTACTGCCCTTGTAAGCATAGCAAAAGCGTACCTCGCTGCACAGGACATAGCTAAGGCTGAGGCAACAGCACAGAAGGCTTATACATTTATCAGTGAGAATCCTAAGAAGGCTACGGCACAGGATAATTGCCTCACTTATATCACTCTGGGTAACATCGCTTCTGCCAAGAATGATGCTGGCAATGCCGTAACATGGTATCAGCAGGCTATGTACGCTGATCCACAGAATCCTGACGGCTACCGCCTCTATGCTACGGCAACGAGCAAGAGCGACCCTAACGGTGCTATCGCTGCTATAGAGGAGCTTCGCAAGAACCGTCCTGACTACCCCGTGGACCTCATCGCTGCTGACATCGCCAACGGCGCTGGTAAGCCACAGGAGGCTATCAAGTACTACTCTAAGGTGAAACTCTCTGATATGCAGCCATACCAGATTGGTGCCTTTGCTACCAACCTCTATCTCACACAGAATGTCAACAAAGCTGTTGAGGTAGCTGAGTACGGTCTCACCGTGGCTCCACGCAGTGCTACACTGAACCGTCTGGCTTTCTGGGGTAATACTGACCTCAAGCAGTGGGACAAGGCGCTGAAGTTTGCTGACAAACTCTTCTATGAGTCTGACTCAGTGAAGATAAGCTCTGACGACTACGGCCGTAAGATCAATGCCCTCCGTGGTGCTGAGCTCTATGACGAGGCTCTCGCTGAACTCAACAAACTCGCCAACGATCCTATGATGCCTAAGGCTGACCAACTCTTTGCCCTCAAGCAGATAGCACAAACCTATTCTGACAAGGAAGACTACGAAAAAGCTATCCCCGCTTACGAGAAGTACCTCGTAGCTGCAGGAGAGAAGGCATCGGCTACGGACATCGCAGCGTTCGGCCAGCAGTATATGTACTTTGCTCAGCAGCAGCCTGCCAAGAAGGCTGAGATGCTTATGAAGGCTGACGAGGTGTTTGCTAAGCTCGCTCAGAACCCCGATGCTAAGGAGTATGCTATATACAAGCGTGCTCAGGTGGCTAACGCTATGGACGGTGGCAAGGGACTGGCAAAGCCTTACTATGACCAGCTCATCGCTACACCTAACTGTAACCCAGCACGTCTGAAGGAGGCTTATCTCTACAACATATCATACTTCGGCAACGTGAAGAACGATATCAATGCTGCTATACCATACGCAGAGAAACTTGCCGAAATTGACCCAGAGAACCCTGTTGCTAAGCAGGTGCTGTCACTGAAGGAATAATATGATAAAACTCATTGCTCTCGACCTCGACGGTACACTTACCGACGACAAGAAGAATATAACACCTCACACCTTGGAAGCTCTCATGCAAGTGCAGCGCCAAGGCCAAGAAAAGAAAGAAGGCAATTCTCACGCCCAACAGGGCGTGAGAATTGTTCTTGCCTCAGGCCGTCCACCCTACGGCATGCGTCCATTGGGCAAGATGCTCCGCATGGAGGAGTATGGCGGACTGCTGATGTGCTACAACGGTGGCCACATAGAGGACTGTGCCACAGGCGAGGTGTATGTGGAGCGACAGTTGCCTGAGGAGGTACTCCCCATACTGCACAGGTTGCAGAGGGAGTCGGGCATGACGCTCATGACCTACTACGAAGACAAGATATACACCGAACACCCTGACGACGAGTACGTGGCAATCTCTGCCTACAACAACAAGATGCAGGTCATAGGCATAGAGGACTTCGTACGCGATGCACCGCGTCCTCTCAACAAGTGCCTCATGGTAGGACCACATGACAAACAGGTCGTATGGGAGTCCAAAATACAGGAAGCCACCCGTGACCATCTGTACGTATGCCACAGCACTCCTTACTTCATCGAACTACTGCCACAGGGCATCGACAAGGGTCCCTCGCTCATCAGTCTGGCTGAGAAACTCGGCATACAGCAGTCGGAGACGATGGCATTTGGTGACTCCTTCAATGACATCCACATGATACGCCTTGCCGGCATCGGCGTGGCGATGGGCAACTCAGAAGACGAGATAAAACAAGTCGCCGACTACGTCACCCTCGACAACAACCACGACGGCGTAGCACATGCCCTTGAGCACTTCAGATTACAGATTAGAGATTAAAGATTAAAGATTAGAGATCATCTATCATCTTTTATCTATCATCTATTATCTATCAACTATCATCTTTCCTCTTTCATCTATTATCTATGAACCATTTATACCATCTTCTCGGTTTCGACCCACAGAAACATTCCGTAAAAGTAGAGGTGATGGCAGGTACCACCACCTTCCTCACCATGACCTATATTCTCGCTGTCAATCCGTTGATACTCAGCGATGCAGGCATGGACAAGGGTGCCTTGTTTTCAGCCACGGTGATATCATCAGTCATCGCCACGTTGGTCATGGCACTCTATGCTCGACTGCCATACGCCCTGGCACCCAGCATGGGCTTGAATGCCTTCTTTGCCTATACCCTCGTCTTGGCAATGGGTTACACCTGGCAACAGGCACTCACGGCGGTGTTCTTCGAGGGCATAGCGTTTATCATACTCACCCTACTCAGGGTGCGTGAGGCGATAGTCGAGGCAATACCCATCAACCTGCGCTATGCCATCTCCGTGGGCATAGGACTCTTCATAGCCTACATAGGACTGAAAAACGGCGGTATAATCGTAGGAAATGAAGTCACCATGACATCCCTCGGCAAGTGGAATGCCACCACCATCATAGCAGCAGGAGGCATACTGCTGGGCGGCGTGCTTATGTCGCGTAACATCAAGGGAGCCCTCTTCTACACCATCATCGCCATGACCATCATCGGCATACCCTTTGGTGTTACGCAGTTGCCAGAGAACTTCTCCATCATCAGTGCTCCGCAGTCTATGGAGTCCATAGCCTTCAAACTCGATTTCTCCCGCTTCCTGTCACTCGACCTTAATTATTATGTGGTGGTCTTCGCCCTGCTCTTCATGGACCTCTTCAACACCCTCGGCACCCTCATCGGTACAGCCACCAGCGCAGGTATGGTAGATAAGGAGACAGGCAAAATACAAGGTCTCAACAAGGCACTCATGGCAGATGCCGTAGGCACGGCAGCAGGAGCCCTCTGTGGCACCTCCACCGTCACCACCTACGTAGAGAGCAGCGCAGGCGTCATGGAAGGCGGTAGGACGGGTATGACATCCCTCACCGTAGCCATACTTTTCCTCATAGCCCTGTTCTTCTCTCCCCTCTTCCTCATCATCCCTGCAGCAGCCACCACCAGCGCACTCGTCATCGTCGGCGTGCTCATGATAAAGTGCATCAAGGACATTGACTTCTCTGATGTCACCGAGGCGCTTCCCGTCTTTGTCACCATTATTTCCATGCCACTCACCTACAGCATCTCCGACGGCATAGTACTCGGTATGCTCTCCTACGTCATCATCAAGGTGTGCAGCGGTCGCTACAAGGAACCCTCCATCGCCATGTACATCCTCTCCGCCTTCTTCGTGCTGAATTACGTGGTGAATTAATAAGTTTTTTTTCTTATCTTTGCGCATGAAAGAACATTGACTGACATGAAACAGAGACTACACATAATTTTTCTTGTATTGGCATTTACCCTTACTGCCGCTGCTCAAACTGAGGCGACAGACACAGTTAGCGTATCGGACACAGTGGACTGTGCTATTCCACAGATTCCGTTCAATGAGCTTGATGGACTCTATATGGAGCACTATGGCGATCGCTACGTGGTGGTGCATAAAAATGGGAAATATGGAGTTTACGACCTTCGCAAGAAAGAGAATGTTACCCGCATAGAATATGAAGACCTTTCAATGAAAGACAGGAAGATGATTAGGAACCGTCACTATACCTTTTTCATTTTTAAAAGCAAAGGGCAAGAGGGCTTGCTGCGTATATCTGAAGAGAGTAACAAATTTGTGACAATCCCATAACGATAACAAAAAACATAACGATAAACTATGAATTTCCTCGAACAGCGTTTAGCGGACAGCAATAATTATTTTTCTTCCCTCCAAATTTACAGGAAAAAATCCCTACGCGCGAGCTAATGACAATGATAATGGGGATGTACCAAAACAGGTGCATCCCCATTGATTTCATTTACCACGACATTGGTGTCCCGTCCCTTATAACAATCTTCCCACTGGCGGGACCAAACACTACGTCACCTATCAGACGAACTGACCTTGGTATGATGAGGGTAATAAACTGACGGCACGCTGCGAAAGCCATTGAGCAAATGGTCACTACACTATCAGGTACAACGTACTCTTTACCTGTGAACGAACTGCTGGCAAATAATAACCGATGCCCATCAAGGCTATATCCAACACCATGCTCATCCAAGCGATATTCCCCTTCATCCTCAAAAGCCCACGTCTCTTCATCACGATTAGCATATTCCTTTGTCCAGAAATAGACTAGTGGCATCATTTCCTCGTTCTCCTCCGCATCCTCACTGAACACCAATTGCTCATGTTCATGCACATGCGCCGTCCAAGGCACATGCAACGTACCAATCTTACAGCTAATCAATGCATCTGGTTCTATTTCTTCCACCCCTTCAGGAATCCAGTAGGCTCCCTCCACACTGGCTCCCCTCAGCAGCCTCTTCCCATCTGCCGAATAGACAAAACCATAACTGTCCGTTCGCACCTGATCAGAATCTTTCATTATCTTCACATTGGCAATGGAGACCATTGATTTCGTTTACCTTTATATTAATGTGCACAGCCAATAGAGAAGGTAGGATGTGCCCTCGCTGAGTTTGTACTTTGACACATCTGTAGTTTTAGCGATGTTAAGATGATGTGCCTTATTTAGTTTTTCCGCCATTCTCATGAAACTCTTGCCATGCCTACATTGCCTATCATCACCTGTATATGCCAAATAATAATGAATCATCTCGTGCACCATTATATTCTCAAACTGCTTAGGAGTAAAGTCATAATAGTCCGTAATAGAGATGATAGGGTCATAGACGTTTTTGTCAAACCAGCCTCCCTTGTTATAATGGAAATAGCCAAGGGTACGATAGGAATGCAACAAGCCAAATTGAGGAGGTAATAGTTCTTCGCCAAAATATAATAAGTTGCACTTATCAAATAAAAGCGACATATTATATAAGTCCGCTATCATCCTTTTCTATCTCTTCTTTGCACCACCGTGGGTTTCTACATTAGTAATCATTACTCTGCCATCTATATCTACGCTATAATAGCCAGTAACATTGCCAGAACAATTACGACAACACTCACAGAAACCACCACAAGATTCTGTCCTAAGATTCAGAACAACCGTACTGCCACAATTAGTACAGGTTACAGAAACATTTACGTATCTCATATATTACCTATTTAGAGTAAACTATCTATTTTTCTTACTATCCACATAATAGCACTTGTTGTCCAATCCCATACAGGAATACCCGTAAACTCCTGGATGTAATAAAGAGCTATTGCGATTAAAACTATAGCGATAATAATGTTGTATTTACCAGACCTAGTGTCTTCATACCCTTTTCTAGAATCGTTGATGAAACCATTCACCATTTCGTCAAATGCGCCCATAATTGTATATTTTTAAAGTACAACATATTGTTTTAAGTCAAAATTATATTCTGCAAAAAGAGAATCTACCTCGGCAAAATTAATGTTCTCTCGAAGGACTCCTGCTATATAGTTAATTATAACATAGGTCTGAATAATTTCTCTGTGATATAGTTCTTTTACATGTCTCATATCGTCCTCTTTTGAATATGGATATGTGGGTGAGCAAGCTAATTCGAAATCTAATAGTTCCAATGCCCATGTATAGTTTTGTTCGTGTATAGCATTATGCAGGATGTTATTGTCGTGAAGAATACGTAGATTACGAATTAGTACGTTAGCAGCTATCATATGGCATGAATCATAACCACGATCATTCATTTTTTGCCATTTGCTTATCTCCGCAAATATCTGTTCATGCGACATAAAAGGCGCATCACAAATCCTATAAGGACATTCTACATCATATTGAAGCAATACAGGCTTTACTACATGGCCATTTGGCAGTGTTATATCAATAGCTAATTCCAATATGCACTCCATATGATTAGTCTTAATACCTAAGGCTTCTACTTCCCTCCCTATTAGATAGTCTCGTTCTGCATCTTTTTTTAATAATAGTCCCCAAGTATCATCATAAAATTCCCCAGTATTAAGAAACACATGTTGAGTATATGACAAACCATTTCCTTTACTTACGATATATCTCCCATTTTCTGTTTTTCCAACAACAAAGCTTCTCCCATGGAGAGGGCTGGGGCACCATATATCCATGTCTCCGTATACAGAACGGAGACATGGGAAATATGTAAAATTCGCTCCTGAGCTTCTAACTTTGCAAAAACCAAAAAAATTAGATGCTAACATACTTTATTCATAATATCTAGTATGCGCAATCTGTTAGCTTCTGTCTTCGCATCGTTAATCAGACTGACGAGCTTTACTTTCTCCTCTGATGATATTTCAGGAATTTCATCATTTATGGTCAGATTAGTATTGCATATTTTATCAAACAAAGTTTTAATTTCGTTAAAGTTTGCCATTTTTTATTATACCATTTACGTTTAAAAATAAGGAGGATGGGTGGAAGACACCACCCAATCCCCATTGTCGATTAATGATTAAACAGTACGATACTGAACTCCGCACTGCCACTCAGCAGATTTTGGGCAATTACCCATCTTCATTACGTTTGAAGCAGCTGTAACATCCAACTTTATTTTCATAGTTGTAATTGTTTAGGTTATTGTAGTATTTCTTGGGGAACTACATTTACCCACCTACCTTCAATCTCGTATCACTATAGTCAAGTGACATTTCTCTCTGTAAACTTATCGGCACATAATCTGGCAACTCTGATAGACGTTCGCGAAGAGTTTTTCCATTAAGTGGGTCATAACCGTTCTTCATTTTTTGTGCCAATCCGTGTCTTGTCCTTGCCATATAGCAGTTCACCTCTGAGGCTTTTAATGGTGTTCCATGCTCTATAAAATTATTGCCAGGACATAAATTGCAATATGCACAATACTCGTATTTTCCACACTCATCATAATCGTTCAAGGTTAAGTTGTGCCAATAGCTGATTTCCTTACTGTTATTAATTATATAAGAAATGTTGTGCTTTTTTAGATTACCAAATATTGTATGAAATGAACAACATGGTATAAGATTCCCTTCAGGAGTTATACAGAAGGAATTATCTCCTGCTCCACAGGGTTTTTCATTCATGTTTTTTTTCTGTCCACCATAATTAGGAGCCTCTTTTCCAACATAAAGTGGAATATTGTCATCACGAAGAACTATCTCCAACTGTTCTGGAGTCATGCGTAAGTACTTGCTCACACACTTATCACCCTCAATAGAGTCTGTTAGGCTTATTTCAAATTGTGGAACTGCTCCATATTGTTTGGCTATATCCGCAACCATAAAATATGATTTCACATTTGGTCGCATTACACAGCATTTAAGATTCATTGGAACACCCATAGTCGATAGTTGATTCACAACCGACATAGACTTATCCCAAGAGCCTTTAACGCGAGTAATATAGTCATGAACTTCAGCTATTCCACTATATATGGAAACTCCTACTAAACGAGGATAAAAATTGGCAAGCCTTTCGACATAATCAACTATACGCTGTCCATTGGTGAAAACATCAAATGCTATACCTTTATTATATAAATAGTCTATCAAATCCCATGCAAAAGATTTAGAGAAAGGATCGCCTCCTGTCAAACATACCTTTACCAAACCTAGCTCATATAGTTCGTCAATAATCCTCTTGTAATCATCCAATGATAATTCCTCTCGATTGCCTCTGCCGCTTATTTCATCATCGTTTCGGGTGGCTCCCTCATTGTAGCAGTGAACGCATTTCTCACTACAACGGTAAGTCAGTTCAAACATAACACTCGTAATGCCTCCTACCTTTTCTGTATACATCTGTTCAGCATTTGATATAGCATAGGGTAGTTTTTCTTGAGTTGTGCGCTCACTATAGTGCTCTTGTTGACGATTGTATTCACTAACACGTCTGCGGTAGTCTGCAATAATTTCATTTGTTGGGAAAACGGATGAAACGATACCCATCTGCTCTAATTGGTGAAAGAAAGGGGCTATGCTTTCCATCGCGATATTTAGCTTTGTGGCAATGGCATCAAGGTCCAACTTGCCATTACGTGGAACGGCAAGAATCTCGTCAATCACCATTGCAGAGTAACTTTCAAAATAGTAACTCATACCTGCAATCAGGTTATAGTAGATCGCTACTTGTGCTTTCTCATTGTATCTACCACATGTCCATATTGGACGATAGTATAATTGGTGTTGAGTCATTTTATCGAATTTAAACTATCCTTAGAAATAGAATCTCTAAACAAATTATCAGTGTCACGATATGCAGAACCCGCAGTCTGCATATAAGTGCTACCTTTTTTATCTTCACTCGTCATTTTTTGCGCTATAAAGGACAAATATGATCCAGATATGATTTTTTCCGAATTGCCAGCTATTTTTAAATGACTTGCAACATTTCCTTTTCCTTCATTTTTTAATGTTGTTAACTTATTGCTTGAACTATCAAAAAGAATTATCCTACCTCCTTTTGAAATAGAAAGAATACTCTTTGATGTTAAAATTTGTTTTGCTACGACACTTTTTCCATCAACTGTTACATTTCCTGCTACAGAGTAGACTTTATATTGCTGAGCATATGAATATGTATATGCAAAAAACAAAACTATAAAAAATAAATATTTTCTCATGATTAGTCCTCTTTAAATATTGATGATTCAATAAATTTATTTTTGTGATTAATAGCCCAAGACTGAATAAATGCTTCGTACAATTCTCGAGCAGCTATCAACATTGCAACTAAAGCAAGGATTAATACC
Source organism: Prevotella sp. (assembly GCA_017642485.1). Taxonomy (GTDB): domain Bacteria; phylum Bacteroidota; class Bacteroidia; order Bacteroidales; family Bacteroidaceae; genus Prevotella. The sequence continues at coordinate 43,570 of JAGCPC010000132.1, forward strand.
GTATCAAAATAAATACCAGATTTTTTAAATACAACATATCCAATCCAATTGATACAAATTAACCACAACACTACAACTATCGTTGTTAACAATCCTGATTTGTCAAAAAATGCAATGAAGGTTTTTTTATCAAATTTACTTGAGAATAATCCCAACGCATATAATGATAACTCTATTAAGAAACAAACAATAAAAGCAATCAGATAATTGGCCCATTCTGGAGAATCTCTTATAACCTTTCTTTCCAATATTGTCTTCAAGGCATAGGTCTGCATTTCCAAGCCTGCCATTTTCCCAATTGGCGAAAGATGCATATCCTGTTCCTCATGCATTGTTCCTACCATCAAAATGTGACCCGTTATCAAATCCTCATGCTCATCAAGTTCTGATGCTTTAACCACAGGAAAAGCAACATTACTATAATCAATATGCAAGACTTTATCTGTGGGTTGTATATTTTCATCCATCAAATGAGCAACCATATATGGAAAAGAATAAACAGCAGAGTCATTTAGTTGTTGAGTAACTGTATAATCTCTTATATTGCGAGCTTCCATATTGTCAGGAAAATTGGCATAGCCTTGGTTCACGTTAATACTATCCGCAAAAAAAGAACGAGTAACATGAGTAAAACATTCTTTGTCTTCATCATAATCCCTAAGTTTCATTGTAAAGATGGCTTTGTCTCCTAATTCCTTAACAGCATCTTGAAGTAATTCGTTTCCAACAGCATCGTCTCTGACGCCCTCAAAGATAATATCCACGCCAACTGCTTGAGGTTCCATATCATTTATCTTCATCAGAATCTCTGCCAAATCACCTCTATAATAATAGTCTGTCATATCGACAATGGTTATCAATTCTGATGTCTCTAGTTCTGATCCCTGTCTGTCTATCTGATAATACATATCAGATAAAGAATAGTTACTGAATGCCTGCTCTATTGGATTCAAGAAATCAACATTTACAGTAACATAAGCTAATACTCCCATAAATACAAATGAGAGAATCGTTACAATCCAATGGTCTCTATGAAAAAAAACTTTCCAATTCATACTATATGTTTTTATTTACTCTAAAGCATCTAACATAATGAATGCTGCCCAATGATTTGGATCTGGGTCAATATCCCTCAGCCATGACTGTGCTTCAATGAAAGACTGTCTTTTCGTCTTCCCTAAAACCAAGTTCTGATAAAATTCACTCATTAACATCTCTGTTGCAGTATCATTTACTTTCCAAAGACTCATAAGGAGTGTCTGTGCTCCAGCTTTTTTGAAAGCTCGCTGAAGTCCAAATACTCCTTCGCTACCAGAAATATCTCCAAGAGCTGTTTGGCAAGCAGACAATACTACAAGATCAAGACCTCTAAAGTCCAATTTAGATATTTCTTTAGCAGTTAGGATTCCATCATCAACATTTGGTGGTAACTTTTCACCTTTGATGGTTCGATTGCTACCAGCCAACATCAAACCAGAACGAGTCATGGCCTTATCTTCCTCTGTAGTTCGATCTGTATTATCCGAATTTAAGAACTGCATTTCTTCATGTATTCTCTTTATCTTTTCTGCATCTGTTTCAGTCCAGTAAAAGCCATGGGTAGCTATATGCAATACATTCGGCTTTGTTCCACTTAATGACTTAAATGACTCTTCCGTTCCACTTATACCTATGTACTTTTGATACATGATGGCATCAGAATCAAATGTAGATGAGATGTTCTCCACTTCTACTCTTGTTCCTGACAGATATCCACACCCTCCCCTTACAGAAGAATTTTCAATAGCAGGATTGTGGCTTTCTGGTGTAATTCTTTCATCATCACCTATATCATATTGTCTATTTTCATCCATGAGGATTGAAGTATCTGCATCATACTGTATTCCACCATATAATACAGCATTCCAATCGCTAGGCTTTTGTCGTTCTATCGTTAGTTGGCGAGTTGAGGATAAACGACAAAGATTGTATTTTTCTGAGATATTCATACCATCTTCCATAGGTAAGTACTCTATACCAATATTATGCAATGCTCCTATAGGAGAGAAATACACATTAGTAATGCCTTCCAATTCTTCCTCCATTGGCTTCCACAACAAGTTACTCAGGGCAGAGGTTGTATAAATCTCATTTTTATCAATGGCTTTTATCTCTTCACCTTTAAATAATGGAATCATATGTGGCGCTTTATAGCCTTTTTTAATTACCAAAGCAAAATATCTGTCGTTATTATCATCATCAATGGTAGAAGTCAGAAACTCTATAGCTAAATCATTATCCTTCAATTTGTTCTGTACATCAAGCCACGTTGTACGTAAATTGTTAGTAAAATCTCCAAAACTCTTCAGTTTCTGATGAAGTTGCAATTCAAGGCGCTGTGATAGTTGTTCTATAGAATCTGTACTAACAGGACGTTTTGAAACCTCCATTTCATACAACTTACTCAAGTAATCTCTGTTTTCTTTTAGTGTGGTGTAGATTTGTTTTACTTCTGGATCATTCGCTTCATCTATCAATTTACTAACTTCGAGCTCAGTGTTTAGCAATAATCCTTTGGCAAAGAGAGCAGACTTATTATACACATCACAAGCATAAAAGTCTCGCTGCTCTTTGCTTAACACATCCCAATAGTCAAAATAGTCACTGGGATAAACTGAATTAAAAGCCCCAGCATGACCATTCCAAAACGTCTCTCTCATACCCTTATTGGACCCTAAGAACATTTTTAAGACGAGATTTTCAACAATGTCCGTATAATCTTTAAATGCTTCAATAGCTTTTGTATAATTGCCTAATTTGTGATAAACAAGAGCAAAATTATTCATAGAACTAGCATAGTGTTGATTATCCTTACCAAATAAGCGTATCCTAATCTGCAATGAC
>JAGCPC010000133.1 GCA_017642485.1 Prevotella sp.
CAGTCTGCTCATCTACCTTCATGCTATAACCATCTTTCAAAAGATGGCACAACATTGCGATAACCCTATCTCGTTGCTCTACGTCTGAGGAGACATAATCACTTAGGGAAATCTCAAGTGACCCCTGATAATTCCAATACGCCCTCTCCGTTATTTCCTTCAACACCTTGCGCCATTCTATAGACTTCCAGATATCCTCATCTATGACGTATGTTGTTCCTTGTATGGTAATCTGATTTTTCAGCTTTTTCTTCTTTTCTTCTTTGTTTTCCTGTGGAATGTCTGGCGTAACAGGCATAACAGGAAAGGGTAACTCTTCCTTCACTGGCGCAAACTGTTTAATCACCTCAATGAATCGTTTGCCGTATGTGTCACGCTTGTGTTCGCCAATGCCAAAGGTGTTGCCAAAGGCTGCAAGGGTTGTAGGCTTGTCGGTTGCCAGTGCGTGTAGAGTCTTGTCTGACATCACAACAAACGCAGGATAGTTTATTTCGTCGGCTATTTCTTTCCTCAGAACCTTCAACCGCTTATACAATTCCATGTTCTCACTCTGCCCGCTAACAGTTACAGCCGAGACTTGTTTTTCCATAATCTGTTTGCGACGACCCTTAACGCTGAAATCCTCACGATTGATAACAACCAACCGTACCCTGACCCTGCCACGAACAACTTCTTGACCAAGTGGGGTTACATGTATATGACTGTCCTCGTTATAAGCTATCTCGATATAGCCCATCTGCAACATCTGTAGCAGATAGTCGTGCCAGTCTCTCACCGGAACATTCCTACCAGCAGCAAATGTCTTAATCTGATTGTACCCACGCGATATGACTTCTGGTGAAGAATTTCCATGAAGAATATCGATTGTCAGTGTGAATCCCACTTGCTCGCCAGTTCTGAGAATGGCAGAAAGAGCCTTTTGAACGAGTTCCGTACCATCAAACGTCTGCGGGGGTGTATGGCACACATCACAGTTGTCACAACTCTTATCGCTGGTTTCGCCAAAATAGTTCAGTAGAATACGTCGGCGGCAAACTTGCGCCTCAGCATATTCCTGCATGCGTTGTAGTTTCTCCGTATTGATTTCTCGCTGTCCGCTCTCCTCTGCGAAACGCCTTAGCGTAATGATGTCCCCTAAGTTGTAGAATAAGATAGTTTCACAAGGCAATCCGTCACGACCACCACGCCCTATCTCCTGATAGTAGTTCTCTATACTTTTGGGCAGATTATAGTGAACCACAAAGCGTACATTGCTTTTGTCAATCCCCATTCCGAAAGCAATCGTCGCACAGACCACTTGTATTCGGTCGTTGATGAAATCCTCCTGAACACGATTCCGTTCATCCGTAGGCAGTCCTGCATGATAGACGCCTACTGATACTCCTTCCTTCTGAAGTTTCTCTGCCAATTTCTCACAAGTTTTCTTTGCCAGGCAATAGATGATTCCACTTTCGCCTCGATGACGGCGTATCAGGTTCAGTATCGTGCGCTGTTTATCTTTTGCCGCATATCCCCTTCTGACATCCAAACTCAGGTTAGGACGGTCAAACGAACTGATAAATATTTCCGGTTCTTTCAAATGCAGTTGCTCAATGATGTCAGCCTTGGTAATCTTGTCGGCAGTAGCAGTGAGAGCCATAATAGGCACATTGGGGAATAGTTCATGCAGATTTCCTAACTGTGTGTATTCGGGTCTGAAGTCATGCCCCCACTGCGAGATACAGTGCGCCTCGTCAATGGCAAAGAGCGACACCTTCAGCATCGTCTGCATCCACCTCAACTCCGTCATCAGTCGCTCAGGTGAGATATACAGCAGTTTTATATCGCCCTTCAGACACCGTTCAGCTATTTGCCGGTTGGCTATCTCGTCATTGGCACTGTTCAGAGCCTCTGCCGCTATACCATTGGCACGCAACGCCTCTACCTGATCCTTCATCAGCGAGATAAGTGGAGAAACAACGATGGCAGTACCTTCCATCATCAAAGCAGGTATCTGGAAGCATATCGACTTGCCTCCTCCTGTAGGCATCAACACCAGCGCATCTTTCCGCTGGAGCACATGATCTATAATCTCCTGCTGCAAAGGACGGAAGGAGTCGTAGCCATAATAGGACTTGAGTATCTGTCTTGATGTATTCATCGTTACTTAGATTAATGCCACAAAGTTACATAATTCCTCACAGAACAAAGAAAAAAGCCATTGAAAAGTTGCAAAAAAAATCGACGATTTTAATGAATTCATAATTTATTCTACACAAACTCAAACATCACACCTGACTTCTTGCCACAGACGTAGGCAATGGCGGGTTTCTCTCCCTGTCTTAGGTTGTCAAGGTACAGGGGTTCGCCCTCTATTATCATGCTGCACTCAAAGGTGTCGCCAGGTTGCAGACGGGTATTCTCTGATGCCGTCGCTGTGAATTTCAGGCATCCGAGGTATTTCACGTCGCACGTCCTGTCAGGTTGCCACGTCAGTCTGAGGCAGTCACCGTTGTTCAGTCCCTCCTTCACGCTCAGTCTCCTGCTCATTACGGGATTACTCTGCTGTTCCTTCGGCAATAGGGCTTTGTCATTGTATTCCTTCCAATGTCTGTAGCCTAAGAACTGCGCCAGCAGGTCGAGCGTGCTTTCGCGCGGCTCTACAGATTCGTCCACATAGCCCCACATCCTCATCAGCGTGGTGCGACTCACCATGGTGTGCAGCCTTGCATAGATACGTTCACTAAGAAAGTCAAAATCCTTAGGTGTCTTCATCTGCCTGTGCAGAGCTACCTCTATGTCGTTCTTCAGTTGATCTCTATTGTCCATTTTCAATCTCAAATCTCAATTCTCAATTCTCAAATCTCTTAGTTGTCTCTCCTTATCCACCCACACCTGCTTAAACGCATTCAGTGTCCTCGTCAGACTGCTCTCCACATTCTTCTTCTCCGTGCTCGTCAATTCGGCGGTATGGTTTTCCATAAATGAGCGAATAGCCTCAGCACCCCTTGCGTACCTGTACTCGATGCCGTCTCCTGGTTCATGTATAGCCTTCTTCAAACTATCCGTGCCAGCCATGAACACTGCCGACACAATATCTTTTCTTGCAGCTGTAGGTTCCTTGCGCTCTACTACAGGCACTTTATGGACTTTGTCTTTGTTAAGGTTATGGTTTTCGTAGCGAAGCGTTTCGTTTTCGTCTTTGTTAAGGTTATGGTTAGGG
>JAGCPC010000134.1 GCA_017642485.1 Prevotella sp.
CCAAGGGCACTGTTGCACAGCGCACTGGTATCACCGATGGTCTCGGTGGCAGAAACGAGATAGATAGCGATGATGGAGAGTATGGCACCCAGTTCAAACTCAGGTTTGAAGGGCATAAACTGTGGCAGTGATACTATGCCCACGTCCTTGAGCGAGGCGAAACTCACCATACCCATGCACAGCGCGAGGATATAGCCTGCTATGAGTCCGAAGAGAACGGAGAGCGAGCGCATAAATCCCTTGGCAAACACCTGGAAGCCCAAGCACACCAAGAGGGTGAAGGTACCCACTATCCAGTTGTGGGCTGCTCCGAAGTCGGCAGAGCCGAGTCCGCCGGCAAAGGAATTGGCACCGATGGGAAGGAGCGAGAAACCTATCGCCGTAACCACCGTGGCTGCCACGATGTGCGGCACGAGTTTCACCCAGTACTTGGCAAAGAGGCCAAGCAGTCCCTCCACCAGTCCGCCTATGATGACGGCTCCCATGAGCACACCCATGCCCTGTGACGTGGCGATGCCGATATTGAGCGACAGGAAGGTGAAACTGATGCCCATCACTATGGGCAGTCTGGAACCGATGCGCCATATAGGATAGAGCTGCACCAGCGTACCGATGCCCGCTATCACCATGCAGTTTTGTATCAGTACGGCACTGAGCGCCGAACTCAGTCCCACCACATTTGCCAATATGATAATAGGTGTGATGTTGCTGACAAACATCGCCAGCACGTGCTGCAAACCAAAGGGTACGGCTTGCAGCAACGGCATCCTGCTGTCAAGTTGATAAAGATTTGATGAAGCCATTATAGTTCAAAAGTTCAAAGGTTATCGTAGCAACGAAGTTGCGTATCGTAGCAGGGCTTGCCCTGCGTATCGTAGGGGCATCGCCCCGTATCGTAGCGAAGTGTATCGTTCCCGTTACTGTTCCCTAAACTTTATCGTTTGCTTTTCCCAGTCCATCTCGTCGATGATGGCGATAGACTCCAGGTGGTAGCCCTCTTCACGAAGCACACGACCACCCTTCTGCTGTCCCTTCTCCACAGCTATGCCTATGCCAGCCACCTCGCCGCCTGCCTGCTTCACCAAGTCTATCAGGGCGTGCATCGCCTGACCGTCAGCAAGGAAGTCATCCACTATCAGCACACGGTCGGTAGCGTGCAGGTAGGGTTTGGAGACGAAGACATTGTTCATCTTCTTATGCGTGAACGAATATGCCTGCGACACGTATTTGTCGTCAGTACTGTTAGCCGTCTCACTCTTCTTGGCAAATACCACAGGCACGTCATACACATCGCCCAGCATCGTAGCTATGGCTATGCCGCTCGCCTCAATGGTGAGCACCTTATTGATTGTCACACCACGGAAGCGTCGCTTCAGCTCATAGGCTATCTGGCGCATGATGTCAATGTCAATCTGATGATTGAGAAAGTTGTCAATCTTCAGGATGTTACCCTCCTTGATGTTGCCATCAGAAAGTATTTTCTGTTCGAGGAAATTCATCTCTTTAGGATTTATCGTTATGGTTATTGTTTGCAAAGTTACAGAAAAAGAATAAAGTATAAAGTATAAAGTATAAAGTTTTTTTTCTTTTTCCAGAAAATTTTTTGCGAAAAGGAAAATCTTTTATACTTTTGCAGAAAACAATTTCACTATGAAACTACCATTCCACATTATAGAACTGCTGAAACGGGAGTCGGCTAATGACCTGCGCCTGCCCTCTGACTGCGAAACACTCTCGCTCGACATAGAGAGCAAGACGGGCATTCACATCGGTGCTACCACCTTGAAGCGACTGTTGGGCTTTGCCGTTGATGAGCGCACTCCCCATACCACCACCCTCGATGCCATAGCCCGTTACCTCGGCTATGCCCATTGGCATGAACTTTCACAGATAGAGGACAAGGGCAATTCCGACTTCAATAATGTGGAGGGAGAGGTTCGCTCCGCAGACCTCAGTATAGGGAAGTGTGTGGAGATAACCTACCTGCCCGACCGCAAGGTGACGTTTCGCTATCTTGGCGATAATCATTATAATGTGGAAGAAAGCGAGAACAGCAAATTACAAGTAGGTGACGAGGTCGAGATTACCAGTTTTATTCTTTATCATCCACTCTTCGTCATGCAGGTGTGGCGAGAAGGCAAGAACCTTGGACAGTTCACCGCTGGCAGGGTTTCAGGACTCTCGTCCGTCAAGGTAATATAACCCCATAATGGACACCTCTCAGTTTACAGATAATCAGCCAATGTTTGACTCCCTTGAGCCTATACCTACAAGGGGAGCCACCTGTGACACCTTTCGCGTGAAGGTCTATGGCAAGATGCATTTCCTCAAACGACTGAAACCAGAATACAGCGGCGACATCCGCTACAAGGAAGCATTCCGCAAGGAGTTTGAGACAGGCTATCGTTTGGAACATCCTCATCTCGTCAGGTATGTCTCTTCCTCCGATGAAGGAATACTGATGGAGTATGTCGATGGCGAGACACTTACCCACCTGCTCAGCAACAATGCCGAATATTTTAAGGACAAGAAAAACACAGACAAGCTCCTCTTGCAGTTGCTCGATGCAGTAGGTTATCTGCACAACCATCAGGTGTTGCACCTCGACCTGAAGCCAGACAACATACTGCTCACCCGTATCAACAACGATGTAAAACTCATAGACCTCGGTTGTTGCTACACCGACACTTTTCAGGACACCCAAGGACGCACCGACAGCTTTGCTGCTCCAGAGCAACTCTCTGGCGACACCACAGATGTGCGAACAGACATCTTTGCCATAGGCAAGATTATGGCATGCCTGCCCAATAGCTCTATATATAATAAGGTGATAGAGCGATGCACC